>CADAJV010000005.1 GCA_902788275.1 uncultured Bacteroidales bacterium
CAGCGGGGTCCCACCTCTTCCCATCCCGAACAGAGAAGTTAAGCCCGCCCGCGCCGATGGTACTGCATTCGCGGGAGAGTAGGTATCCGCCATCTTGGAACGGCTCCGCAGCATCACGCTGCGGAGCCTTTTTTTGTTTGTTCCGGGGCATGAAGCTGCGGAGCCTTTTTTTGTTTGTTCCGGGGCATGAAGCTGCGGAGCTTTTTTTTGTTTATCTTGAAGCTTTTGGGTATAATTGTATATTGTTTCCTGCTTTTTTCTTTCATTATAAAAAAATATATGTAAATTTGCATGGAAGTTTGGCAAATAGTGCGCATACAAGAGAAAAAATATATTATATGAAAAAGCATTTACTTTTTTTGTTCGCAGTAATGCTAACTGCGACCACCGCATGGGCACAGAATCCCAGTCGCGCGAATGTTAACGGTGATGACAATGTCAACACCGCCGATGTTGTAGCTATTTACAGCTACATTGAGAAGGGCGATGCCAGCGGTATCACCCGTGAGGCCGCCGATGTGAACGGCGACGATGACGTAAACACCGCTGATGTGGTTATGGTATATGATATCATCATCAACGGCGATCCTCTCAAGACATACACCGCCAATGGCGTGAAGTTTAACATGATTGACGTGGCCGGCGGCACTTTCCAGATGGGCAAGAGTGCAATGGGTAGCAATATTGAGCCTGTACACAATGTGACGCTGAGCCCTTACTCCATCGGCCAGACCGAGGTGACGCAGGAGCTATGGGAGGCTGTGATGGGCAGCAATCCCAGCGAGCACCAGGGCAACAATCTGCCTGTTACCAATGTCAGCTGGAAAGAATGTAAGCAGTTTGCAAGTAGTCTGACCGCCCTGCTCGCCGACCAGCTTGGCGGCAAGGAGTTCCGCCTGCCCACCGAGGCAGAATGGGAGTATGCAGCCAAGGGTGGCGACAAGACCAAGGGCTATCTCTATAGCGGCAGCGACTATGCTGACGATGTGGCATGGTATTATCTGCCTTATGATGACTCGCCATGTGCCGTGGCCACCAAGCAAGCCAACGAACTCGGTATCTACGATATGAGCGGCAATGTCGCTGAGTGGTGCTTTGACTGGTCGGATGCGTATAGTGCCGAGGACCAGACAGATCCCATAGGCCCTGCCACGGGAGATGCCCGTGTGATTCGTGGCGGCTACTACAGTGGTGATAATTATGGCATCCGCACCACCTATCGCTTGAGGGCTACTTCTCCCGATGTAACTATCGGTTTGCGCCTCGCTCTTGGCGACAAGGTGAACAGTGCTCCCGAAGCAGTTTCCTTCACTGTCAACGGCGCGGAGTTTAAGATGGTGGCCGTGGATGGCGGCACGTTCACCATGGGCAACGATAACGGCGAGGAAAATGAGCAACCTGCCCACGAGGTAACCCTCGACGACTACCTTATCGGCCAGACCGAGGTGACCGACGATCTCTGGGAAGCAGTAATGGACTGCTCTCCCTCTGGTTACAATACTCCTAAGGGTTATGTCAGCTGGGACGACTGCCAGCGGTTCGTCAGCAGGCTCAACACCCTGCTCGCCTCCCAGCTCGACGGCAAGGTCTTCCGCCTGCCCACCGAGGCAGAGTGGGAGTTTGCTGCCCGCGGCGGCAACGACGGCAAGGGCTACACCTACAGCGGCAGCAACAATCTCGATGACGTGGCACACTACGGTGAGGAATATTCTGAGTTCAGCCACCCCGTGCCCTATGACGTGGCAACCCTTCAGCCCAACGAGCTCGGTATCTATGACATGAGTGGCAACGTGGAAGAATGGTGCTACGACATGTTTGGAGAATATGAAAAAGAGCCACAGACCAACCCCACCGGCGTGGTGATAGGCGAATACCACGTAGTCCGCGGAGGCAGCGTTATCAGCAACGAATACGGATGCCGCATATCAACTCGTGGAAGTGGCGTATATACAGACCAAAATCTGGGCTTCCGCCTTGTGCTAGGAGCCGAATATAGCTTGCCTTCCTACGCTTACACTGAATATGAGGCCAACGGCGTCAAGTTTGATATGGTGTATGTAGATAACGGCACCTTCTATATGGGCAACGACAATGGCAGCGGCAACGAGAATCCCGCCCACCAGGTAACCCTCAGCGAATACTATATCGGCAAGACCGAGGTAACCCAGCAGCTCTGGCAGGCAGTCATGGGCAGCAACCCCAGCCGCTATGTGGGTGAGCAGAACCCCGTGGAGGAAGTCAGCTGGAACGATTGCCAAACATTTATCGGCAAGCTCAACATATTGCTCGCTGACCAGCTGGATGGCAAGGAGTTCCGCCTGCCCACCGAGGCCGAATGGGAGTTTGCTGCACGTGGCGGTAAGAAGAGCAAAGGCTACAAGTACAGTGGCTATGACGAACTAGATTATGTTGCTTGGTATCGTTCAGGCTCCAGCTCAATAGAAACTAAACCCGTGGCCTCGAAGTACCCCAACGAGCTCGGCATCTACGACATGACCGGCAACGTCTGCGAGTGGTGCCTCGACTGGTATGGGGCATACTCCGCCGACCCGATTAAAGACCCCACCGGTCCTGCTACCGGCACCCAGCGCGTTCGTCGAGGCGGCGACGCCTTCTCCTATTACGACGAATGCGGCGTCACCTACCGCGAGAGCTCAGTGCCAACCAGCGTGAGCAACAACTTCGGCTTACGTCTCGCTCTCGTGGGCAAGGGAAATATGCCTGAGGTTAAATATAAGGAACTGCAATATGGAGATGTAAAATTCAATATGGTACCTGTGGAGGGTGGCACCTTCGAGATGGGTACCGCCACTAGCGGAAACGATGTGAAGCATGAGGTTACCGTTAACGACTATTCTATAAGTAGCACCGAGGTAACACAAGCTTTATGGGAAGCAGTAGTGGGCACCAACCCCAGCGAGGTCAAGGGCCCCGATCTGCCAGTGACCAATGTCAGCTGGGAGGAGTGTCAGACATTCCTTAAGGAACTCAACAGAGGATATGTTGACTTACCTGCCGGCAAAGTGTTCCGTCTGCCCACCGAGGCAGAGTGGGAATATGCAGCCAAGGGTGGCAAAAAGAGTAGGGACTACACCTACAGCGGTGGCGATATTCAAAGCAGCGTGGCGTGGGATGCCTTCAACTCAGACTCAGAGCCCCACTCCGTGGCCACCAAGCTGCCCAACGAACTCGGCATCTACGACATGAGCGGCAACGTCAACGAGTGGTGCTATGATTGGTACTATGCATACAAAGCTGATGCGCAGTACAATCCCATTGGTCCCAAGACAGCTCCCGGCATGAGCAGCAGCCAGCGTGTGGTGCGAGGCGGCAGCTATGCAAGCCAAGGTTCGCAATTGAAACCGACAGCCAGGACCAATAACCTGCCGACAAGCAAAAGCAAATATACTGGCTTGCGCCTCGTATTAGGAGATTACATTTCGCAGTATAAGCGTTTCAATGCCGATGGCATAACATTCTATATGGTTGATGTTGAGGGCGGCACCTTCGAGATGGGCAACGAGCATGGTGCTCCGGATGAGATGCCCACCAATGAGGTAACCCTAAGTGACTACTCCATCAGCGAGACTGAGGTGACGGTAAATCTGTTTAGGGTTATTAACGGACAAGAGCCTTACACTGGAAGCGGACAAATCGGCAATTTGCCCATAACAGAAGATTGGCCGTCAAAAATGAATGCTCTTCAAAATTTCATTCAGAAACTCAACAAGAAATATGCCTCTATGCTCAATGGCAAGGTCTTCCGCTTGGCCACCGAGGCAGAGTGGGAGTTCGCAGCCCGTGGTGGCCTCTACAGCAAAGGCTATACCTACAGCGGCAGCAACAATCTGGATGAAGTGGCATGGTACAAAATGGAAGATGACTGGCAGTTGAGAGACGTGGCCCAACTGAAGCCCAACGAGCTCGGTATCTACGACATGACCGGCAATGCCTGCGAAATATGTTCTGATTGGTATGATGAATATAACGGTGAGGTAATAACCAATCCTACCGGTCCGGCAACGGGAGACAAATACGTGGTACGCGGTGGCGACTTCTGGGGCGCATTTACCAATACACAGCGTGACTCCGTCGGGGTGTATTCACATAGGCATGCCCTTGGTCTCCGTCTCGTCATCGGCGAAAATAATGCTATGCCTACACCCGATTTGACCACCTACACAGCGAATGGCGTAGCGTTTAATATGGTAGCCGTAGAAGGAGGCACATTCACTATGGGTAGTAATGCCGGAGAAAGTAACGTACGTCCTGCCCACCAAGTGACTCTGAGCAGCTACGCCATCGGTCAGACCGAGGTAACGCAGAAGCTATGGAAAGCAGTGATGGGCGAAAATCCCTCAACTGTTACAGGAGACAACTTGCCTGTGGTACATGTAAATTGGGACGATTGCCAGGAGTTTGTTGCCAAGCTAAATGAGCAACTCGCTTCCCAACTAGGTGACAAAGTATTCCGTCTGCCTACCGAGGCCGAGTGGGAATATGCTGCCAAAGGTGGCAACAAAAGTGTAGGATGCTTGTATAGCGGCAGAAACTACATAGACGATGTGGCTTGGTACAAAAACAATACCGATGGAAACCCACGCCCTGTGGCAACCAAGCTGCCCAACGAACTCGGCATCTACGACATGAGCGGCAACGTGGAAGAATGGTGCTACGACTGGTACGGAGCATACAGTGGCAAAAGTCAGACCGATCCTGTCTGCTATACCATTATTGATGGCGATGCCGGACATGCAGTTCGTGGTGGCAGTTGCTGGTCGCATCTGGCCTCTGATTGTACTACGACAGCAAGATATGGCTGTGGACCTAGTGTCTATGGAGACAGCAGAGGTTTGCGTCTTGTCCTCGGCAACAAGATAATAGATCCGACGGAACAAACATTCTCCGTTGCGGGAGTGCAGTTCAATATGACGATCGTGAAGGGCGGCACTTTCACTATGGGTAGCGATACCGGAGGAAGTGACGCAAGGCCTGCCCACCAAGTGACTCTGAGCAGCTACGCCATCGGTCAGACCGAGGTAACACAGAAGCTCTGGAAAGCAGTGATGGGCGAAAATCCCAATGAAGAAGATGATGGGGATGTGGGCGACAAATTACCCGTTACCTGTGTCAGCTGGAACGACTGCCAAACATTTATCAGCAAGCTCAATTTATTGTTAAGCAGCCAGCTTGGCGACAAGGAGTTCCGTCTGCCTACCGAGGCGCAATGGGAGTTTGCAGCACGTGGCGGCAATAAAAGCAAGGGCTACACCTACAGCGGCAGCAACAATGTGGGTAATGTGGCATGGTACAAGGGCAATAGCAATGTCCTGCAGCCTGTCGCAACCAAGCTGTCCAACGAGCTAGGTATCTACGACATGAGCGGCAATGCCTTCGAGTGGTGCTCTGACTGGTACGATCAGCACTACCCCTCAGGTCCGCAAACCGATCCTACGGGGCCGGCCCAGGCTGTTGTAATTGACAATAAATTTTCCTATAAGGTGATTCGCGGTGGCAGTGTGGAGAATTCAGAGACATTTTGTAATGTTACGGAAAGAGTTGGTTGGGATAAAAAAACGACTAAAGATGATATTGGTCTCCGCCTCGCTCTAAAGTAACAGTTTATTTATCCTCACTAACGCTGACCGCGTAGAATGCAGTGAACCCCGAAAGTTTTTGGCTTTCGGGGTTCACGTTAGGTGGGCCTCTCCTTACATAATCCTCTCCTTTCAAACGTACAGATTTTGTTCGGCAACAATAAAGCAGTTGGCACAGATTACAGTCTCTGCGAAATAGTCATGCTCTCTCTGTGCCGACATCTATATCATTACCTTTTGTTCTCTGGAGACTTTGCCTGTTATTCTTTTATTGCTGTCCGGGGAAGGTTAGTATCATACGCCCTCCCCCCTTCGGGGTACTCCCTCTATCTTAGAGGGAGAGTCAAGTCAGTCATACCTATTTGTCTCATGTCCAACGGCTTGCATCTTTAGGAGTTTATGGACCTGACGAATTCTTCGTTGTTTATGGTGCGCTCCATGCGATCCTTGATAAATGTCATTGCCTCCATGGCTGTCATTTCGGCTATGTGGTTGCGGAGCACCCACATTCGGTTGAGTGTGCCTTCGTCTTGCAGCAGGTCGTCGCGACGGGTGGAGGAGGCTACGCAGTTGACGGCGGGGAAGATGCGCTTATTGCTGAGGGTGCGGTCGAGCTGCAGCTCCATGTTGCCAGTGCCTTTGAATTCCTCGAAGATTACCTCGTCCATCTTGCTGCCGGTGTCGATGAGGGCTGTGGCAATGATGGTGAGTGAACCGCCGCCTTCTATGTTGCGTGCTGCGCCGAAGAAGCGCTTGGGTTTCTGCAGGGCGTTGGCATCAACACCGCCGGTGAGTATCTTGCCGCTGGCGGGGGCTACGGTGTTGTAGGCGCGGGCCAGTCGGGTGATGGAGTCAAGGAAGATGACTACATCGTGGCCGCACTCAACCATTCGCTTGGCTTTTTCCAGCACGATGCCTGCTATGCGCACATGGTTGCTGGCGGGCTCGTCGAAGGTGGAGGCTATCACCTCGGCATTGACTGTGCGGGCCATGTCGGTTACCTCCTCGGGGCGCTCGTCGATGAGCAGCATCATGAGGTATGCCTCGGGATGGTTGGCGGCGATGGCGTTGGCTATGCTCTTCATGAGCATTGTCTTACCGGTCTTGGGCTGTGCCACGAGCAGTGCGCGCTGTCCCTTTCCGATGGGGGCGAAGAGGTCCACCACTCGGGCAGAGAGGGAGTCGGAGCCATCGCCCTTGCAAAGTTTGAATTTCTTATCGGGGAAGAGTGGCGTGAGGTGCTCAAATGAGAGGCGGTCTCTTACCTTGTCGGGGGAAAGGCCGTTTATCTTGTTGACCTTGAGAAGGGTGAACACTTTTTCGTTTTCACGCGGTACGCGCACCGGGCCTTCTACCACATCGCCCATCTTGAGGCCGTAGAGCTTAATCTGCTGCGGCGAGACAAATATGTCGTCGGGGGAGTTGAGGTAGTTATAGTCTGCTGAACGCAGGTAGCCCTGTCCCTCGGGAGTGATTTCCAATACTCCTGTGCTTATGATTGCTTCGCCAAAGTCGTAGGTCTGGCTGGCGTTGCGCGACATGGTGAAGGAGTTTTTGCGTTCGGTCTTGCCATTGGGCTGCGCGTCAGGCTGCGCTGTGGCAGCGGAAGGTGTAGTCTCGTTTTCTGTCTGAGGCTCGTCGGGTGCTTTCAGTCCTAGGGCTACCTCTGGCGAGGGAATGTCCTGCAGTATGATAAAGTCGGCTTCCTCAGTGGCAGTGGTCTTCACGGGTTGCGGCTCGGCCATGGCGGGCTTTGCGTCAGGTTCGTTGTCAAAGAGTGTGGCCATTGGGGCGGCAGCCTTTTCCTTATTGTCGTCGGCCTTGAGGGCAGTGGGCTCCGTGTTGGCGTCAGCGTTCTTGCGAGGCCTTCCGCGTCGCTTGGGCTCCGGCTTGGTCTCGGGCTCAGCTGTGGCGGCTGCCGTAGTATCCTTTTCCTCCTTCTTGGCGGGTTGCGGCTCGTTTTTCTCCGTGTTGGCATCAGCGTTCTTGCGTGGCCTTCCGCGTCGCTTGGGCTCAGGCTTTGCCTCTTGTTCTGTAGTGGCTTGTGTGGGGGCCTGGCCGGCATTCTTACGGCTTGAGGATTTCTTGTCAGAATCACCTGTGTGTCGCTTGCCGCGATGTGATTCGCTTGTGTTCTGTGCTAATTGGATAGCATCTTCGTCAATAATCATATAGGCAATATCTCGCGGCAAGTCGGTTTGCCTTGTCTTGATACCCAGTGACTGGGCGATGGAACGTAACTCATCTTCAGATTTTTTGAGAAGTTCCTCTAACTTGAAAGTTGGCATAGAAAAACGGTTTGAAAACTCGCTCCACGGTCAATGGTGCCGTGGTAACGGTTTTGTTTTCGTCAATAAATATATATATGTATCAGGAATAATTCCAAGCGTGCTTACTTATATATAATAATGTACGCGCGAGGGCAGGCAGTCCTGCCGTAGTCGCTTGAAATCGGGTGCAAAGGTAGGCACTTCCCTTGAAATGACCAAATTTTCCGTCGCGTTTTTTCTATTCTGCGGTGTGTCAGGGCTGTGTCAGCCGTTTGCTGATATAGCGGACGGGATACCATGAGACGAGGAATGAGACGGCAACGACGGTGACGAAGACTATGACTATATCCCATGGGTTGATGATGACGGGGTAGGCCTCCACTATGAAGGCTCCGGTCTTGTCGCCGAGCTTGAGGAAGCCGTACTGCTGCTGCATGATGCACAGAGCTATGCCTGCGATGATGCCGAGCAGGGCTCCGGAGAGGCTGATGATGCGCCCCTCAAGGAGAAATATCTTCTGTATCTGGCTGCTGTTGGCTCCGAGGTTGCGGAGTGTGGCTATGTCTTTTTTCTTCTCGATGATGAGCATGCTGAGCGAGCCGACAATATTAAAGCTGGCGATGAAGAGGATGAACGTCAGGAATATGTAGGCGAGATATTTTTCTACCTTCATGATGCGGAAGACGTCCTCCTGCTGCTCATAGCGGTCAACGACCCGCAAGTCTTTGCCCAGAGCCTGCTGAATCTGGCTCTTGGCATCGCTGACGGCGGTGCCGTAACGCAGCTTAATCTCAAGCGACGAGGCCTCGCCGTCTTTGTCGAACATACGCTGCGCAAAGCCGAGTGAGCAGAGCAGGTAGTCCTGGTCGTATTTCTTCTGCCCCACGGAGAAGACTACGCCCGGTGAGTTGAGCTCGTCCATGTTGAAATTCTCATCGGGGGCCATGAGGTTGACTCTGGCGCCGGCGGCAGGCGTGTATATCTGCAGCGGGTCGATAAAGTCGGCATCCATGCCCAGTGCGGCGGCCAGGCGCAGCCCCGGTATGCCGAACTCCATGACGTCGGCATGCAGCATAAAGCGGCCTGGGCCATAGAGTATCTGGCTGATTTCGGTGGTATGCGAATAGTTGTCGTCAACGCCCTTGAGGGTAACCATGGCCTGACGCCCGTTGTAGCGTGCTAGGGCGCGCTGCTCCAGCGAGGCTGACACTGCCTCCACGCAGCTGAGCGTCTTTATCTTCCCTAATTCTGGCTTGTCCAGGCTGAATGTCTTGCCTTCTGCGGGTATAATCTTAAGCTCGGGGTCGAAGGCTGTGAAGAGCGATGCCACCAGCCCATGGAAGCCATTGAAGATGGAGAGCACGCACACCATGGCCATGGTGGCCACTGCCACACCCAGCACCGACACGATGGATATGATGTTGATGGCGTGGTGGCTCTTGCGGGCGAAGAGGTAGCGGCGCGCTATGTAGAAGGGGAAAGCCATGGGATTGGACGATTTACAATTTATAAGGCGATGATATAGCAGTTGGCATTAATCTGGCAATAGCTGTCATTTCATGCGACCCCATCGGTCATAGTTACTTTCATACGCCCTCCCCCCTTCGGGGTACTCCCTCGCTTTGCGAGGAAATCCATTTCTAATTCCCCCAGAGGGGCCCCCGCTTAGAGGGGGAGCTTGCAAGCCGTTCTACCGCAAGCCGTTCTGCTTTTGATGGCAAGGAGACGGCTCCCCCTCTAAGATAGAGGGGGTGGCAGCTTGCTGCCGGGGGCGTATACAGTAACAGGTGCGTATGACTATTTCGCAGGAAGTGTAATTTGTGTCAACATCTACATTGCTGTAATTTACAATTTGGTAAATCAGCGGACGATAAGATAACTCTTTGTTAACTTGTCAACTCGTCAACTATTTTTTCAGCAGCTCATCGATGCGCTCCATCTGGTCAATGGTGTCGTCAACAAAGAAGCGCAGTTCGGGAATGATGCGCAGCTGATAGCGCAGGCGCTGGCCGAGGTCGTAGCGCACGGTGCGAATGTTGGTTGTCACGTTGTTGACTATCTCCTGCGCCTTGGCAGAGGGGAAGACGCTGAGATAGACGTTGCAGTAGCTGAGGTCTGGCGACACGCGGCAGCCGCTAACGGTTACCATCACGCCGTGCAGTCCCTTGGCCTGGACGAGAAACATCTCGCCGAGCTCCTTTTGTATCAGGCGGTTTATTTTCAGTTGTCGGGTGGAGTCCATGTTGTGTCAGGAGTTATGTGCGGCGCAGTCAGGCTGCGCCTTGGTGATTAGCTTATCTGGCTGCCAGGCTTGACATCGCTGAGGGTGGTGGTGACCACGGCCGAGCCGTCCCAGTTGGTGGCGGAGAGTATCATACCCTCGCTCACCAGTCCGTTCTTAAACTCGCGTGGTGCAAGGTTGGCCACAAAGAGCACCTGCTTGCCTTTGAGCTGCTCAGGCTCATACCACTGGGCAATGCCGCTGACGATGGTGCGCTTCTGCATGCCGTCGTCAATGAGGAATTTGAGCAGTTTCTTCATCTTTGGCACACGCTCGCATTCCAGCACGGTGCCCACCCGGACGTCAAGCTTGAGGAAGTCGTCAAAGGCGATGTTGTCCTTCACGGGCTCCACCTTGTACTCGGCTTCCATGTTGGCCTTGAGGGTGTCCTCCAGTTTCTTGGTCTGAGCGGCAATGACATCGTCCTCAATCTTGCTGAACAGCAGGCTGGGCTTGCCCAGCTGCTTGCCGGCGGGCAGCAGGTCGGTGCTGCCCAGCTGTTCCCAACTGAAGGTGTCCATCTGCAGCATCTCCCTGAGCCTGCGGCTGCTGAAGGGCAGGAAGGGCTCGAAGGCTATGGCCAGGTTGGCAGTGAGCTGCAGCGAGATGTTGATGATGGTCTTTACGCGCTCGGGGTCGGTCTTGATGACTTTCCAGGGCTCGCTGTCGGCAATATATTTGTTGCCTATGCGTGCCAGGTTCATGGCCTCCTTCTGCGCATCGCGGAACTTAAAGTTGTCGAGCAGGGCCTCCAGGCGGCTCTTGATGCCGTCAAACTCGCTGAGCGTCTCGCGGTCGAAGTCGTTGAGCTCGCCGCAGGGCGGCACCTGGCCGTCGTAGTATTTCTGGGTGAGCTGCAGGGCGCGGTTTACGAAGTTGCCGTACACGGCCACCAGCTCATTGTTGCATCGTGCCTGGAAGTCTGCCCAGGTAAAGTCGTTGTCCTTAGTCTCGGGGGCGTTGGCGGTGAGCACGTAGCGCAGCTCGTCCTGACGGCCGGGCAGCTCGTCCAGGTATTCGTTGAGCCATACGGCATAGTTCTTGCTGGTGGAAATCTTGTTGCCCTCCAGATTGAGAAATTCGTTGGCCGGCACATTGTCGGGCAGGATGTAGTCGCCGTGCATCTTGAGCATGGTGGGAAACACTATGCAGTGGAACACAATGTTGTCCTTGCCAATGAAGTGTACGAGGCGTGTCTCCGGATCCTTCCACCACTTCTCCCAGCTGCCCAGCTCGGGGCGCTGCTGGCAGAGTTCCACGGTGTTGGATATGTAGCCGATGGGTGCGTCAAACCATACGTAGAGCACCTTGCCCTCGGCGCCCTCCAGCGGCACGGGAATTCCCCACTCCAGGTCGCGGGTCACGGCGCGGGGCTTGAGGCCGCCGTCGAGCCATGACTTGCACTGCCCATAGACATTGGGCCTCCACTCCTTGTGCTCATTGAGAATCCACTGCTCCAGCCAGGGCTGAGCCTTATCCAGCGGCAGATACCAGTGCTTGGTTTTGCGCTTGACCAGCGGGTTGCCCGTCTCGGCGTTGTAGGGATTGATGAGCTCCTCGGGCGAGAGGGTGGCGCCGCACTTCTCGCACTGGTCGCCGTAGGCATCGGTGTTATGGCATCGGGGGCACTCGCCCTTGATGTTGCGGTCGGTCAGGAAGTGGCCCGTCTGCTCGTCGTAGAACTGCTCGGAGGTCTGCTCCACCAGCTTGCCCTCGCTGTAGAGCTTGCTGAAGAAGTCGCTGGCCACCTTGTGGTGCGTGGCGCTGGTGGTGCGGCTATAGACGTCAAAACTGATGCCGAAGCGCTCAAACGAGTCCTTGATGAGTTTGTGATAGCGGTCCACCACCTGCTGGGTGGTGATGCCCTCCTTGCGTGCGCGGATGGTAACGGGCACTCCGTGCTCATCGCTGCCGCCCACAAAGATAACGTCCTCGCCCCTCAGACGGAGGTAGCGGGCATAGATATCCGCCGGCACATACACCCCTGCCAGATGGCCGATATGCACAGGGCCGTTGGCGTAGGGCAGGGCCGAAGTAATGGTTGTTCTCTTGAATTTGTCTGCCATATTTTCCTTTGTAAGATATATTTAGCTGCAAAGGTACACAAAAGTTGGGAGTTAAGAGTTAGGAGACAGGAAAATTTGAAAAACTTCAAAAAACTAACTATGGAGATATAAGGAGAAAAAAGGAGTTATAAGGAGAAAAAGGACGACAGTCATTCCGGACTTGGCTAAACCTCCAACCTCCAACCTCAAATCCCAAATAATACTTGTTTTCGTTCTTTTAGTCTTTTTGTTTTCTTTTCGGAATCACCAAAATTTCTGATAGATTTCTGATAATTTCTTTCAGTGCCACCTCCGAACTTGGTAAAAATTTCAATTTTCAATTTTCAATTTTCAAATATTTATCAGTTTATGCGTAATTTTGCGGCGCAAATATGAAGAAGCGCAATCATACGTTCGATTTTCTGTGCGGCCTGTGCATCGTGAGGATGGTGATGCTCCACACGTTTCAGTACACCGGATTTACCGTACAGCCCTGGTGGAAGGAGCTCATGGACTGGAGCTTCTACCTTATGTGCTTCTTCTTCTTCAAGGCCGGCTATTTCAACCGCACCACGTCGGGCCCCACGCTGCCCTACCTGTGGGACCGCACCAAGCGCCTGCTCATTCCCTACATCACCTGCGGCCTCATAGGCAACGTGCTCTTCTGGCTCTTCATGTGGCTGCTGGAGGGCGAGTACACGCGCAACCCCATCCGCTTCCTCTGGATACACGTCTATAAGGTGAGCGACTTCTATGGCAATGCTGCCATGTGGTTTCTCTTCTCCTTTTATATAATGTATATAGCCGTCCACTTCATAGGCAGGGTGAGGTGGCTAAAATGGCTGTCGCTGGCCTTCCCCTTCCTCAGCTACTGGCTGTGGCGCGAGGGCAACCCGCTGTGGATGAACCTCAACAATGTGCTCATGGGCACCTTCTTCTTCTACCTCGGCCACTGGTGGCGCCTGCTCACGGCCCGCACCGGACGGCGCACCGAGTTCGTCATCTCAGTGGTGATGCTCGCCCTCTTTGCCGTAGGCAACGTAGAGTGGCACGGAGTCTATACCATGCACTCCAACCTCTTTACCGGCAATCCCTGGGGCGCAGTCATCAACACCGTGCTCGTGGTGTGCGGACTGAGCGGCCTCTTCCTTTCCGTCAGGCTGCCACGCGTACCACTGATAGGATACATTGGCGAGCACTCCATGGTCTATTTCGTGCTCCACTTCCCGGTGCTCTACGCCTACCGCAACATAGCGCTGCTCAACCATATCTCCGTTCGCGGCAGCTGGGCCGACGCAGTGCTGATGCTCCTCATAGTGTTTGCCTTCTGCACCCTTGTTGTGCCGTGGTTTGAGCGAGTGCCGCTGCTCAGTGGGCGATGGCCCAAGGCACCCAGATAGGGGCAGGAGCGTTAAATGGCGAAAAATAGGCTTTTAAGGCTTTTTTTTGGCCAAAAACGGAAAAAAGTATGAAAAAAGTTGAAATTTCCTATAAAATATTTGGAGGTAATAATTGATATTGCGATATTTGCATAAGTTTATTGACGTAATAACGGAAAAACATACTATTAACCAACCATTAAAATCTTAATTAAACACTATGACAAAGACAGAATTGATCGCAGCAATCGCTGCAGGCGCAGGCATCTCTAAGGCTGCTGCAAAGAAGGCTCTTGACACCACCACCGCCACCATCGCAGGTGCTGTTAAGAAGGGTGACAAGGTTGCTCTCGTTGGTTTCGGCACATTCAGCACCACCGTGCGTAAGGGCCGCACTGGCGTTAACCCCGCCACCGGTGCCAAGATTAAGATTGCCGCCAAGAAGGTGGTTAAGTTCAAGGCTTCTGCCGCTATCCTCGGCTAATCCCTGACAGAGATCTTTCAAGTCTGATAACAGCCCCCACGAAGTTCCGTGCTTCGCGGGGACTTTTTTTGTAACATCGAGAGCGCACAGTTTACAGTTTACGGTTTACGGTTTACAGTTTACGGTTTACGGTTTACAGTTTACGGTTTACGGTTTACCGGACTTGGCGTCTATAACCACTAACCTATAACCTATAACCATTCATTCAATAGTCATGACTAACGGCTTAACTTCTTAACTACTTAACTTCTTAACTACTAAAACGTTTACAGTTTACAGTTTACGGTTTACCGGACTTGGTGTCTATAACCACTAGCCTATAACCTATAACCAGTTGATAATTGAAAGTTGATAATTGAGAATTAGGTTTCCGGACTTGGCTTCTATAACCTATAACCAATAACCTATAACCTTTTATCTATAACCAATAACCAATAACCTATAACCTTTTATTTATAACCTATAACCTTTCATTCTAATCCCAAGGAAACGAGAACTAAGAGCCTTGAAACCAAATCTAAGAGCCTTGAAACGCAATCTAAAAGCCTTGAAAATGACGGCTCGAGGCTCTTAGATTTTTTTTCCACGGAGTTAGTTTCTTTTTCCACGGAGTTAAAATTTTTTTCAAGGCTCTCAGATAAAAATTTAAGAATAACGTTACGTTTTTAGGTGTAACAAATGTAACAAATGTAACAAATGTAACATATGTAACAGGTAACATTATAAAAAGAAATATTTTCCCTAAATTAAAATTTTTATCTCCTTGAAAATCAAAGAGATACCTTTGTTTCAAATTATATATTAATAATATATAATTCTATAGGATAGCCTACGGCAATTATAAGGATATGTAACATTTTTAGGTGTTACATTTGTTACATTTGTTACACTTTTTACTCTGCATCGTCGGGTTGGTCGCCCTTGGGGTTGATGAGTAACTTTTAGCTGGGAGCAAAAAAATGGAGTATTGCAACGAGCAATCCTCCATAGTGTTTTTCTGTGTAGGGTGGTGTTTCCTGCTTTCAGTTGCGGCAGGTGATTCATTTGCCGAAGCTCTCGCGGCGCAGGGGATAGTTGCCGCGCTGTGCCTCGAAGGTGTCGGGGTTTGCCTTGAGGCGCGCCGTGTCGAGCAGTGGGTCGTAAAGGGTGAGGGCATCCCTGACGGCATCGCCGCTGGGCTGCACGTCGGCAGGCAGCGACGGTGGTGCGGTGAGGGCGAGAAACTTCTCCTCGTCGTCTATGGCGATGCCGAAGTGGCGGCAGACGGCCCTCAGTGCCATGCGGGTGGCGTTGCTCTTGCCGTCGGCGGAGTATCCGGCTATGTGCGGCGTGGCTATGAATGCCTTGCTCAGCAGCTCCTGGTTGATGCGGGGCTCGCCCTCCCAGGTGTCGATGACCATCTGGCTCACCAGCCCTTCGCTGTAGGCGCGCAGCAGTGCCTGCTCGTCCACCACTCCGCCCCGTGCGGCATTGATGATGAGGGGCTTGCGCCTGAGCGAGGCGAAGAAGGCCTGATTGGCCAGGTGCATGGTTGGGTGGGGCCCCTCGGCTGTCAGCGGGGTGTGGAAGGTGATGATGTCGCACTGCTTGGCAATCTCCTGCAACGAGACAAAAGTCTCTCCCGGGATGGGGCTGGTTTCCTCCAGCGGCGGGTCGTTGAGCAGCACGCGGCAGCCAATGGCCTCCACGGCCTGGCGCACGGCCTTGCCCACGTGGCCGTAGCCGACTATGCCGACGGTGGGTGCCGGGGCGGTGTCGGGGGCTTGCAGTATTGCGTTCCTCACATACTGCGCCACGGAGGTGGCGTTGCAGCCCGGACAGTTGGTCCACGCTATGCCGCGACGCTGCAGGCAGTCCGTGTCGAGGTGGTCGTAGCCGATGGTGGCCGTGGCAATAAACTTGACGCGGCTGTCGGCGCCCGGCAGGGCTTCGTTGCAACGGGTGCGGGTGCGGATGATGAGGGCGTCGGCTTCGGCCAGCTGCCTGCTGCCGGCAAAGGCGTTGCCGGGCAGGTAATCCACATGGCCCAGCAACCACTCGGCGGCAGCCTTTATGTAGGGAATCTTGTCGTCAATCAGCACTTTCATGCCGCAAAAGTAATAAAATAAGGAGTAAGGAGTAAGGAGAAAGGAGAAAAAGTCTTATATTTGCCGAATAAAATCAGAAAAACTATGGAATTTGTAAAGCTCTGCCAGCCCATCTTCGAGGCTGCCATCCGCGACTACCACGTCACCGACAATGTTGACACCCCCATCAGCAATCCCTATCCCCAGGGGCAGATAGAGCATGACCTCTACCTGAAATGCTGGATTGACACCGTGCAGTGGCATTTCGAGGACATCATCCGTGACCCCGCCATCGACCCCGCCGCAGCTCTGGTGCTCAAGCGCCGCATCGACAAGAGCAATCAGGACCGCACAGACCTGGTGGAGCGCATCGACAGCTATTTCCTCACCGTCTATCGCGACGTGAAGCCGGCACCCGATGCCACCATCAACACAGAGTCGCCGGCATGGGCCATCGACCGCCTGAGCATCCTTGCACTTAAGATCTACCACATGCGCCTGGAGGCTGAGCGCTCCGATGCCTCCGATGAGCACCGCGAGAAATGCGGCGCCAAGCTGAGGGTGCTGCTGGAGCAGCAGCGCGACCTCTCGCAGGCCATCACCCAGCTGCTGGACGACATCGCCGCAGGCCGCAAGTATATGAAGGTGTATAAGCAGATGAAGATGTATAACGACACCGACACCAACCCCGTGCTCTACGCGAAAAAGTAAATTAATTAGAATTGAAGAACTAAATTAGAATTGAAGAATTTAAGGATTGAAGAACTGAAAATATCCATTAGAACTGAAGAATTTAAGAACTGAAGAATTGAAGTTCTTCTTCCATTTTTCAATCTTTTGACTGTTTACGAGTAATTATAGCATACAATCGCAGAGCCCAGTCACCTCGGCTGGGCTCTGCTTCTGTCTATTGCTTTCATGATAAAAGAATGTCCAAGAAACTACGAATTAAACGAATTATAAAATATCTGTGTGATCTGCACTCATCTGCGAAATCTGCGTGCCGCGAGGCAGCAAACTTCAAATTTCAAATAATAATAAGTCTATTCGTATGATTCGTGAGATTCGTGTTCAAAAAAATACTACTAATTATACGAAAACATCTGTGTGATCTGTGAAATCTGTGTGACCTTTGTTCAGTCAAGAGTCAGGGCGGCGTCCTACACCTTATTTATATATATTATAGCGGTTCGCCATTGGGAGGTAGGCCTCCTTCTGGCGGAACGCTTAAACTCTCATCTCACACAGATGACACACACAATATCCGCTCTATCCGAATAATCTGTGGTTAAAAAAAACGCGGATCTAACGGATTAACACGGATATGATATGACACACACAATATCCGTTCTATCCGAATAATCCGTGGTTAAAAAACACGGATCTAACGGATTAACACGGATATGACATGACACACACAATATCTGTTCTATCCGAATAATCCGTGGTTAAATAACCAAGATCTAACGGATTCAATTTTCAAACAATTAGGAGTCAAGCCCCCTGGCGCCAGTGTTCTCCCCTTGAGGGGGAGTCAGAGGGGGCTCGGGTTTCATTGTTTGCCAAAAAGGAATCCCGCTTGCTGGCTTTTTTGCCACATTTACATAGCATTATTTTGTCCTTGTCGGATTTATTGCTAATTTTTTTTATATGATAATCCTTGTTACATTGCGGAGATTTCTTAATTTTGCACCGCTTTATATCCCCCTTGCGCACACGCGAGGAGAATACGTGAAGAAGCAAAAACGCAAAAATTCAAAGATAAACTAATTATTAACCAATTTCATTGTTTTAAAAGCATGAAAAAAATCTACAAAATGTTATGGCTATTGGCATTGCTGGCAGTGATGCCCGTAGCGAATGTAGTGGCACAGGTTGCCAAGATTGGTAGCACGGAGTACGCCACTCTTGAGGCTGCTTTTGCTGCTGCTACTGATGGTGAGACCGTTACTCTGCTTGCTGACTGCGCCGGCAACGGTATCAAGGTTCCGCAGGGCAAGTACAACACCAAAGGCCTGACGGTTGACTTCGGCGGCTTCACCTACACTGTGAATGGTAACCTGGTTGGTTCCACTGGTACTGAGAGTCAGGCTTTCCAGCTCTTGAAGGACAACACCATTACCTTCAAGAATGGTACTATCTATTCCGAGAAGGCTCTGTTCCTTGTTCAGAACTACAGCAATCTTACTCTTGATAACATGACGCTGACTCTGAATAATCCGAACTATGCTTCTGCCTACACCCTCTCCAACAACAATGGTAATGTAGTTATTGACGGTACCACCATCAATGCTAATCCTGCAGGTGGCTTCGCATTCGACGTTTGCCGCTACGCTAGCTATCCTTCTGTAAGCGTTACCGTTCAGGGTAATAGCACTATCAATGGTAATGTTGAGGTTTCTGCTTCTGGCAATAGTGCCAGCGAGGGCCTAAATTTGACCCTTACCAGCGGTGAAATCAATGGTGCTATCGTTGTTGACCCAAGCGCTACTGCTGCTATGGCAGCTGCTCCCGAAAAGGCCAGCATCAACAAGAGTGCCGAGTTCAAGGTTAACGTAGCTCAGATTGGTACTGACAAGTACGAGACTCTGCAGGCTGCTGTTGATGCAGCAAGCGCAGGTGACGTTATTGAACTGTTACAGGACATTGATCTTACAACAGTTACCACTACTCCTAATAATAAATATAATGTCAATGTTAATAAGAGTGTTACTATTGACGGCAAGGGATACAAGATTACAAGCTCTGAAGGCAAACGTGCTCTGGCTCTTACAGGAGAAGGCAATGATATAACGCTTAAGAATCTGACTGTAGTAAACAACAAGGCAGATTGGTGTATGGGTATCCTGAACGCTCTTACATGCACCCTTGACGCAGTAACTTTGAACGGAACCAACGGTAAGACATATAACCAGCCTCTGACTATTGGCTCTATTAGCGAGAACGGTCGTGTAACTCTCAATGTTACCAATGGAAGTGTTATCAAGACCAATGATGCAGGTTCTGCTCATTATGCAATCCTTGTTGCGCATCCTGCTGACATCACTGTGACAAACTCATCTCTGATTGGCTGGGCAAATGTTTATCTTAAACCCGATGCTGCAGGTTCTAAGGTGAATATCAGCAATAGTACTCTGAAGAGCCAGGGTATTGCGGGACCTACTAATAACTTCTCTATGTTCACTACCGAGTGTGGTAACAACACAATTACCCTGACGGACAACAATATCAGCCTTACTCCTGCTGCTGATACATATATGACGCTCGTCACCCTTAACGGCACAGCAAACAACACGGTTAAAGTAGAAGGCGACAAGACCACCTTTACTACCACTGATGTAACCCGTGGCGGTATCTCTTATAGAAAGGGTGATTTTGATGGCAATACTGTTACCTTCGACGAAGATGCCCATACTGCATTTGCCGAAGCAATCGATGTGCTGAAGAACGAAGGTGTTTCTGATACAGAAGCCGAAGGCGTTTATACGTTGGGCTATGTTACTGAAGTATATTACTATTGGTATGTTAATGACGTAGAAGCTGGTGGTAACCATGACTTTGCCGAGCCGTTCAAGAAAGGTTGGCTTAGCAATGGCGAATTCATTCGTCTGAAGAAGGATGTAACTCTTACAGAGAATCTTACTTGGGCAAATGAGAATGCTTCCTTTACTCTTACTCTTGGTGAGTACAGTGTTACTAAGGGTGAGTTCAGTGTTGCTTTGAAGAAGGGCGTTACCGTAAACACCGACAAGCAGACTGACATCTTCACTGCTGCTAATTCTGCTTATACCGTAAAGGAGACCGCCGTTGAGGGTGGCTACACCTATGCAGTAGTAGAGCGTTCCTTCGTTGCACAGATTGGCGAGACCAAGTATGAGACCCTTGAGGCAGCCTTTGCTGCTGCTACTGATGGCGCAACCATCACTCTGCTTGCAGACTGCTCCGGCAACGGTATCGTTGCTCCGCAGGGCAAGTTTGCTAATGGTCTGACTGTTGACTTTGCTAAACACACCTACACTGTTGACGGCGAGACCGTAGGTTCCACTGGTACTGAGACCAATGGCTTCCAGCTCCTGAAGGACAACAAGATTACCTTCAAGAACGGTACTATCACCTCTGAGAAGGCAAAGATCCTTGTTCAGAACTATAGCGACCTGACCCTCGAGGGTATGACCTTGACTCTGAACAATGCAAACTATACTTCTGCTTACACCCTCTCCAACAACAATGGTAATGTAGTTATTGACGGTACAACCATCACTGCCAACCCCGCTGGTGGTTTCGCATTCGATGTTTGCCGCTATAGCAGCTATTCTTCTGTTAATGTTGAGGTAAAGGGCTCCAGCGTTATCAACGGTAATGTTGAGATTTCTGCCACTGGCAGCGATGCTAAGGACGGCTTCGGTCTGAAGTTGACCAGCGGTACACTGAACGGCAACATCGTTGTTGATGCAAGTGCAGCTGCCGCTATGAAGGCTACTCCCGAGAAGGCTACTGTGACCAAGGCCGAAGGTTTTGATCAGGCCGCTCCCGAGGGCTATGAGTGGAAAGATAATGGTAATGGCACTAGCACCATGGTAGAGAAGACCAGCTACACCTTCACTGATGGCACTGATACTTACACTATCACAACTGAAAAGAAGAACGTAAGCGCTACTTACAAGCGCGACTTCACTGATCGCACTAACAAGTTCCAGGGCTGGCTCGTTCCGTTTGACTACACCATCACGGATACCGATATCGAGAAATTCGAGTTCCGCGAGATTAGTAAAGTTGAGTTCGCCGACGAGAATAAGACCAAGATGCAGATGCGCCTCGGCCAACCTCTGGCAGCAGGCACCACTCTGGAGGCCAACAAGCCTTATGTATTCGTGCCGACGACAGACGTAGCAGTTTATGAGTTCACTGCCACCAGCACTACTCTGAAAGTAGCCGATGCTGATGCAGTACGCGCCACCTTCACCGTGGATGACAACACCGTAGTTAGCTTCTATGGCGTATACACCAGCGCTCACTCTGACGGCAACAGCTACATATACTACATGGGCAAGAGCGGCAACATTGGCTACAGCAAGAAGACTGGTCTGACAGTTGGCTCCTTCCGCTGGATCTTCAAGATCGCTGATGGCGTAGGCAACAGCCCCAGCTTCGCTTACACCTTCGGCGTAGCAGAAGACAACAATGATGATGTAACCGCAGTTAGCAGCGCAGCCGTAGAGGCAGAAGGCGAGGTTGTCGGTTACTACACTCTCA
Source organism: uncultured Bacteroidales bacterium (assembly GCA_902788275.1). Lineage (GTDB taxonomy): Bacteria > Bacteroidota > Bacteroidia > Bacteroidales > Bacteroidaceae > UBA6382. The sequence continues at coordinate 21,376 of CADAJV010000005.1, forward strand.
GCGGCCAGAAGGTTAGCGAGCCTACCAAGGGCGTATATGTAGTGAAGTATGCAAACGGCACTTCCAAGAAAGTTGTTTTCTAAAATTCCATTAACGATTAAAATTCAGAAAACATGAAAAAGACATATTTTGAGGCTCCTGCGCTGGAGCTCGTGAAAGTGCAGAGTATGCAGATGTTGGCCGAGTCTACTATCGTAACCCCTGGCACTGAAGACGAACCTGTTGGCTCCCGCGGATACAGCGGCTTTGCTTTGGAAGACGACACCGAAGAAGAGGAGTAGTCTTGCCTGACATACTCTGAAACATAAAACACTCTCTTTTCCCCGCCCTGCGCATCATCTGTGCACAGGGCGGGGATTTCTTCTGCTGAAGCGTATGCCATGTTATGCGCGTGTAAATGTCGATAGATGAAATAAAACATAAGGTTTTTCCCTATTCGTAGGGTGTGGTTTCCGAAAAAGTAGTAATTTTGCAGACCTCTAATGTTATGACCCAAATGGATTATCAAGATAAAGAGGCTGTTCTTGCCAGGGTGGCAGAGCAGTTGTCCGACTACTCTTTCCTGGAGTCTAAGGGCGTGCTGCACGAGTATAGTGACAGCAGCCTGATTCCCTCGGCCAAGGCGCTGAGGGAGTTGGTGGAGCTTTGTCGTGCGGTGTTTTTTCCGGGATTCTACGATGGCGATGGCTCGCTGGGCCGCATTCATGAGCTGATGGCGGGGCAGATTGCTGCGGGGCTGTATATGGACGAGCGGCCTAAGCACGGCGAGGCCTGTAAGGACACGGTGCGCGCCGAGGCTGATGCCATTGCTACTCTGGTGGTGGAGCGGCTGCCGGAGGTCAAGGCTCTGCTGGAAACGGACGTGGAGGCTGCCTATAGGGGCGACCCTGCGGCCTCTACCTACAGCGAGGTAGTGAGTTGCTATCCGACCATAAGGGCGCTGTCTATATACAGGTTGGCCCATGTGATGCACACGGAGGGTGTGCCGCTCATTCCGCGCATCCTGACGGAGATGGCTCACAGCGAGACGGGCATCGACATTCACCCCGCGGCGCAGATTGGCAGCCATTTTACTATTGACCACGGCACGGGCGTGGTGATTGGCGCCACCACTATCATCGGCAACAACGTGAAGCTCTATCAGGGTGTCACGCTGGGCGCCAAGAGTTTCCCGCTGGGCAAGGACGGTGTGCCTATCAAGGGCATTCTGCGCCACCCCATTCTGAAGGATAACGTGATTGTCTATTCCAATGCCACCATCCTGGGCCGCGTAACGGTGGGCGAGGGTGCGGTGATTGGCGGCAACATGTGGATTACGGACGATGTGCCGGCGGGGGCTAAGTTGACGCTGCAGTGCAGGTGAGGATGAATGGTTATAGGTTATAAATAAAAGGTTATAGGTTATTGGTTATAGAAGCCAAGTCCGGGGGCGGGTACTGAAAGAAATTATCAGAAATATATCAGAAATTTCTAATTGCCGCTTCGCTCTCAGGCCTTCGCGATGCCGCTGGCATTCAATTATCAACTATCAACTATCAACTATCAACTATCAACTCTTGACTCTCGACTCTTAACTCTTGACTGAACAAAGTTTACGCAGATTTTTTGTATAATTAGTATAATTCGTAGTTTTCTTAAACATGAATTCTCTAATTCTTGATAAAATATAATTCGTAGTTCTTACCGTCCGCCTCCGGACTTGGCTAAATTTGCCGCTTCGCTCTCAAAGGCTCCTGCAAGTTTCGCTCCGGCTTCGCTGACTGCGAAAGAGCCTTTTCGCGATGCCTACGGCATTCAAAATTCAAACTTCAAATTTCAACTAATAGTAAATCTGCGTGCCGCGAGGCGGCTCGAAAACATCTGTGAAATCGTGAAATAGAAAAGTCCCGTTAAATTGTGAAATAAAGTATATGGATAAATTTAAGATGGTTGCCAAGACGCTGCAGGGCCTGGAGGAGGTGCTTGCCAGCGAACTGACTGCCCTGGGTGCCGAGGATGTGCAGCAGGGCTGCAGGGTGGTGAGCTTTACCGGCGACTTGGCCATGATGTACAGGGCTAATTTCTGCCTGCGCACGGCGCTGAGAGTGCTCAAACCGATCAAGGTGTTTGAGGCGCACAGTGCCGACGAGGTCTATGAGGCTGTGCATGACATTGACTGGAGCCAGTATCTGACTCTCAAGACGTCCTTCTCTGTTGACTCGGTGGTTTATTCCGATGACTTCAGGCACTCTAAGTTTGTGGCCTACAAGGTGAAGGATGCTATCGTCGATTTCTTCCGCGAACAGACCGGTCAGCGCCCTAATATCAGCGTGAGCAACCCTGACATACGCCTCAATATCCATATCAATGGCACGGACTGCACGCTGTCGCTCGACTCCTCGGGTGAGAGCCTGCACAAACGCGGCTACCGCGTGGCTACGGTGGAGAGTCCCATCAACGAGGTGCTGGCGGCGGGCATGCTGATGATGACGGGGTGGCAAGGCGAGTGTGACCTGATTGACCCTATGTGCGGCTCGGGCACTATTGCCATCGAGGCTGCACTGCTGGCCCGCAATATATGGCCGGGTGTGTTTCACACGGAGAAATATGCTTTTGAGAACTGGGCCGACTTTGACCCCGACCTGCTGCAGGAGATATATAACGACGATTCCCATGAGCGACCTTTTGAGCATAAGATTTATGCCCGCGACATTGACCCCGCGGCCATCAATGCGGCTACTGCCAATGCCCGCTCGGCTGGCGTGGCTGACTGCATGGTGATAGAGGTGCAGCCGTTCCAGCAGTTTAGGCAGCCCACGGAGCGGGCGGTGATGGTGATGAATCCTCCCTACGGCGAGCGTATATCGTCGCCCAACTTGCTGGGGCTCTACCGCTCTATCGGCGAGAAGCTGAAGCATCAGTTCGTGGGTAACGATGCCTGGGTGATTAGCTACCGCCAGGAGGCTTTTGAGAGTATAGGTCTGCGGCCGAGCCTTAGGATTCCGCTTTTTAACGGTGCCCTGGAGTGCGAGTTCCGCAAGTATCAGACTTTTGACGGAAAGTTTAAGGAGTTTCGCACTGAGGGCGGCGAGATTAAGTCTGACGATGACCGCCGCCGTATGCGCGAGATGCGACCGCTGCGCCATTTTGCCCGCAGGGATGAGTCTGACAACGAGGACGTGATTCCCGAATATCTGCGTATGCGCCATCGCCATTATATGGCTGCACAGCGCAGGAAGGAGGGTGCCGAGGGCGGTTCTGAAGCGCAGCGCTCTGACTCTCCCTCAGAGAGGAGGGCTTTCCCCCGCAGGAACACGGGCAGAAGGCCTTTCAGGGATGACCGGGGACCTGGCGATGGTTCGCCCCGACGCTTCGACGATCGCAAGAAATCCTTCGACGACCGCGACAGGCGTCCCTCAAAGCCCCGTTCGCGCTCGCCCTGGGCAAAAGACAACGAGAAAAACTGAAAGTAAAAATGGGAGTAAAAATGGGAGTTGAAATGGGAGTTAAGATGGGAGTTAAGCGCTACGCGCTGGATGATAGCTGTTCTGCTTCCGGACTTGGCGTCTATAACCACTAACCTATAACTTTTGACTAAAATATCTATAACCACTAACCTATAACCTATAACCATTCATTTGATAATCTATAAACAACATTCAATTATACAAACAGATATGAACATCCTATTACTTGGCAGCGGCGGCCGCGAGCACGCCTTAGCATGGAAGATAGCACAGAGCCCAAGGCTCACTAAGTTGTATATTGCCCCCGGCAATGCCGGCACTGCGCTGGTGGGCGAGAATGTGGCTCTGAAGGAGACAGACTTTGACGGCATTGCTGCCTTTGCCCGGGAGCATGCCATTGATATGCTGGTGGTTGGCCCCGAGGTGCCGCTGGTGGAGGGCATAGCTGACTATTTCAAAGCCCGTCCTGAACTGAGCGGCATAAGGGTTATCGGTCCATCCAAGGCTGGCGCGCAGCTGGAGGGCAGCAAGGATTTTGCAAAGGCCTTTATGATGCGCCACTGCATTCCCACTGCGGCCTACAAGACTTTCAACGGTACTATGCTGGCCGAGGCCGAGGCTTTCCTCGAGACTCTGCAGCCGCCATATGTGCTGAAGGCCGACGGCCTGTGTGCCGGCAAGGGTGTGCTGATTGTGCCTAACTTAAAGAATGCCAAGGAGCAGCTTCGCGAGATGCTGGGCGGCAAGTTTGGTACTGCTTCTGCCCAAGTGGTGATAGAGGAGTTTCTCAATGGCATAGAGTGTTCGGTCTTTGCCCTGACTGACGGCAAGCACTACCAGATTCTCCCCGAGGCTAAGGACTATAAGCGCATCGGCGAGTATGATACCGGTCTCAACACCGGCGGAATGGGCAGCGTGTCGCCAGTGCCCTTTGCCACCAAGGAGTGGATGCAGAAGGTGGAGGACCAGATTGTGCGCCCTACTGTTGAGGGACTTGCCGAGGAGGGGCTGGACTATAAGGGCTTTATCTTCTTCGGCCTCATCAACTGCGATGGACAGCCTAAGGTGATAGAGTATAACTGCCGCATGGGCGATCCTGAAACGGAGACGGTGATGCCGCGACTGAAAACTGACATTGTGGAGCTCTTTGAGGCTGTGGCCAACGGCACCCTCGACCAGTGTGCCGTGGAGCAGGATGAGCGTGCTGCCGTGTGTGTGATGCTTGTGAGTGGCGGCTATCCGCTGGAGTACAAGAAAGGATTTCCTATTGAGGGCACTGATGGGCTGGCCGACACTATAGTCTTCCATGCCGGCACTGCCGTGAAGGACGGACAGCTGGTGACCAACGGCGGTCGCGTGATAGCCCTGACCTCCTATGGCGCCGATAAGGCTGAGGCTCTGGCTAAGTCGATGGAGGCTGCGCAGAAGGTAAACTTCACAGACAAGTATTATCGCCGCGACATCGGTAAGGACTTGTAGCTAGGCTACAGATAATAGATATCAGATAAAAGAGAACAGATATCCGCAGATGGGGAAGCGCGAGCCGTTCTGCCATCACGGTATCGCGTAGAGACAAAATCTAATCGCGCGGAAGTCAAATCTAATCGCGCCGAAACCAAATTTAATCGCGCAGAGACTGACCATCTCTGCGCGATTAAAATTTTTCCTTACGCGATTAGAATTTTTCTTCTCGCTTTAAGTTTGCGTTATCTTATCAAGAATTAGAGAAAAAATGTAGTTTTTTGAACACGGATCTCACGGATGTCACGGATAATAATAGCTTTCGCGAAATTCATAGTCTTTCTCACACGGATTTCACGGAATTCTTTTTTACGACGGTATTTGGAAGTGTTGTGCCAGTCCGCCCTCGGCTGTTTCCTTATATACAGAGGGCAGGTCGTGGCCGGTTTCCTTCATGACCTGTACCACCTTGTCGAAGCTGACGGAGTGGCGCCCATCGGTGAGGGCGGAGTAGAGACAGGAGTCCATGGCCCTGACGGCGGCGTAGGCGTTGCGCTCGATGCAGGGTATCTGCACCAGTCCGCATACGGGGTCGCAGGTCATGCCCAGATGGTGTTCCAGACCCATCTCGGCAGCATACTCAATCTGGGCTATGCTGCCGCCAAAGAGCTGGTTGGCAGCGGCGGCGGCCATGGCACAGGCTACGCCCACCTCGCCCTGGCAACCCACCTCGGCGCCTGAGATGGAGGCGTTTTCCTTCACCACATTGCCGAAGAGTCCGCCAGTGGCCAGGGCGCGGGTGATCTGAGCATCGGTAAAGTGGTGGCGTTCCACTATCTGGTAGAGCACTGCCGGCATCACGCCGCACGAGCCGCAGGTGGGGGCGGTGACAATGGTGCCGCCTGAGGCATTGACCTCGGCTACTGCCAGCGCATAGGCAAAGGTGACGCCCTTGGCCTGCAGCGAGGGAGTCATGCTGTTGGCGCGGACATAGAACTTGGCGGCCTTGCGCTTGAGATGTAGCACTCCGGGTAGCACCTCCTCATCGGCCAGACCCTGCTGGATGGCGGCGCACATGGTGTGCCACACCTCAAGGAGGTAGTCCCATACGTCGGGCTGCTCACGCTCCTTGACATACTCCCAGAAGTTCATGCCCTGACGGTCGCAGTAGTTGAGGATGTCGGTCATGGTGGTGAGGTCGTAGATGTCGGCAGACTCATCGTGCAGATACTTAGGCTTATCTTCTTTGAGTGCTCCGCCTCCCACGCTGTAAGCTGTCCAGTCGTCCAGAATCCGGCCCTCGCTGTCAAGGGCCTCAAACTTTACGGCGTTAGGGTGAAAGGGCAGAAATTGCTTGGGTTGCCATATTACCTCCACGTTTTTGTTGGCCTGATTGAAGGTCTCGTTGATGGCAACATCGGTGAGGTGGCCTTTGCCTGTGGCTGCCAGGCTGCCGTAGAGTGTGGCGCGGTAGGACTGGCAGTCAGGATTGTGTTGTATGAATATCTCGGTGGCTTTGGCGGGCCCCATGGTGTGAGACGAACTGGGGCCGTGGCCTATACGATAGATTTCCTTGATTGATTTCATGGCGATTAATGGGTGGTGTTGTCAGGGTATTGAATATTTCGTGCTGCGAAGTTAGTAAAAAACGCAAAGAAAATGAAAAAGTTTTATTATTTTTGCATACCAAATAGCGACATGTGCATATAGAAATATATAATAGGAGTAGAAATGAAAATAATCCATACTGCCGACTGGCATCTGGGCGACAACTTTCACGGCTACGACCGCACTGCTGAGCATGAGCATTTCCTCCACTGGCTGGAGGGCGTGATTGCCGACGAGCGGCCCGATGCCTTGCTTTTAGCTGGTGATGTGTTTGACAATGCCAACCCCTCGGCGCAGGCTGAGGAGATGTTTTACCGGTTTCTGGCTAAGGCCACGGCACTGCACCCCGGCATGCGCATAATCATCACTGCCGGCAATCATGACTCAGGCCGCCGGCTGCAGGCTCCCTCTGAGGCACTGCGCTCGCTGGGTGTGGAGATTCGCGGTGTGGTGGAGCATGATGAGAAGAATCAGCCTCTCGCCGACAATCTGATTATCCCCGTGGGGGCCGTAGGCAGTCGTGAGGTGCAGGCTGTGGTGATAGCCTTGCCTTACCTGCGCACTGGCGACATAGAATTTCGCGACAATCTCAGCCGCAGCGTGAGAGAGTTTGTGCAGAAGCTGGTAGGCAATGTGCGCAAGGTGTATGGCAGGGAGATGCCCATTGTGCTGATGGCCCATCTGTATGCCGCCGGCGCAGAGATTGCCCAAATGGAGCATTCAGAGCGCTTGGTGGTGGGCGGCGAGGACTGCATTGACGCACGCGGCATCGATACGGGTGTGGACTATGTGGCCCTGGGTCATATACACAAGGCCCAGCAGGTGGGTGGCGACGACAAGATGATGTTCTATGCCGGCAGTCCCATGCCAATGAGCTTCAGCGAGAAGGGCTATTCCCACGGAGTGAATATGCTTACCATCGGTGCCAAGGGTGGTGCCGTGGTTGAAAGGCTGGAGTATAAGCCGCTGCGCTCTGTTCTGTCTCTGCCGGCCAAGGGCGCTGCTCCGCTGAACGAAATACTGACCCTTATAAAGGCGCTGCCCAAGGCTGACAAGGTGGACCCTGCGGAGTGGCCCTATGTGGAGATTCGCCTAAAGGAGAGCGAGGCCACCCCCAATGCTCAGAGTGAGATAGTGGCGGCCATGCAAGACCATGCCGCTACGCTGTGCCGTCTGGTAAGGGAGGTGCCGCAGGTTGAGAATGATAATCGCCAGCGCAAGATGCAGTCGCTTGATCAACTGCGCAATATCAGTCCGCTTGATATAGCCCTGGATACATACCTTACGGAAACGGGGCGCGAGATGAGCGATGAATTGATCAAGCGGTTTAAGCAGGCGGCGGAGGAGGTTTGAGTTAGGAGTTAGGAGTTAAGAGTTAGGAGTTAGGAGTTAGGAGTTAGGAGTTAAGCCGTTAGTCTTTCTTCTTTCGAACTTTTCAAACCGTAAACCGTAAACTGTAAACCGTAAACCGTTTTAGGAGTTATGAGGATAGACAAGATAGAGATATGCAACCTCGCCTCCATAGAGGGTGAGCAGCAGATAGATTTTACCAAGGAGCCGCTGAAGTCGGCGGGCCTCTTTGCCATTACCGGCAGGACAGGGGCAGGCAAGAGCACCGTGCTCGATGCCGTATGCCTGGCTCTGTACAACGAGGCTCCGCGTCTGGGCAACAGGGAGAGAGGTGCCCAGGCAACCGATGACGATGCGCCCAGCATCAGCATATATAACACATGTAATATGCTACGCCGCGGCACCACTCAGGGTTACAGTCATGTAACATTTTCGCTTAACGACGGGTCGCAGTATCTGGCCAAGTGGGAGGTGAGCGTCAATCGCAACGGCAAGTTTCGCCCCATACAGCGTGAGCTGGAGCAGCTAAGGCCCAAGCATACCGTCCTGGCTGACAAGAACACCGAGGTGCAGAACCTCATTATGCAGATTGTGAGGCTGGACTACAGCCAGTTTACCCGTACCGTTATCCTGGCACAGAATAGCTTTGCCAATTTCCTCTCAGCCAAGAAGGGCGAGAAGTCGCAGTTGTTGGAGAAGATTACCGGCACCGAGATATATGCCAAGATATCACGCAATATATATGAGGAGACCAAGTCTGCCGAAAAGGAATACAGCATAGCCCGTCAGCACATGGAGACCCTGTCGGCCAGGGCAATGACCCCGGAAGACCTGCAGCAGACAGAGGAGAGCCTGCGTCTGCATGCCAGCCAGTTGGGCAAGGCTAAGGAGGACCTGGCACTGGTGCAGCGGCAGATGGAGTGGATGGTGCAGCATGGTCAGGCCATGACCGAGTTGGAGCAGGTGAAGGAGAAACTGCATGACGCCCGTCAGCAGTATAGCCAGCTATACGACCGTCAGCGTGAGTTGGAGCGCTATGACAAGCTGCAGCCTTTTGCCAAAACCTACTCTAATATCAAGCAGACGGAGGAGACTATTGCCAAGCTGAAGGAGGAAACCACGGCTAAGGAAGCCGAGGCAGAACAATTCAGGCGTGACGCAGAGATATGTCATGGCAGATACAGCGAAGCCAACGATCGCCTGCTGACAGCCAGACAGACCCAGAGCTACCAGCAGCCCAATATCAACAGAGGCCGCCTTATCAACGGCCGCCTTACGGCATTAAAGGATGACCTGAAGACGCTGCAGGGCGACATGGCCCGCAGTGATGATGACCTGCGGCAGCGTACGGAAAGCCGCAATAGCAAGGAGGCCGAGTATAATGATACCCGCAAACGCCTGGATGAGGCACGCCTGACTATGCAGACTATGCGCCAACACCAGGCCATGGTTGACCAGATGGAGTATGTGCGCACACACCTGCAGACGATAAATGATCTCAGGCACGACATCAAGCGTACGGAGAATGACCTCATCTCTTTCAACAAGAGAATCAGTGTCGGCAAAGAGGTGGCCGCTACCGAGGAGAAGAACAATCATAAGCTGCAGGAAACCGTCAGCCGCCTGAAAGGCGAGCTGATGCTGCACGAGCAGGCCAATAAGGGACTTACCTCCCATGACATACAGAGCAGACTGACCCGGCTGTCGGAAACAGCCATGCGTTCTGGCAATGCCATAAGACTGTGGCAAAGTATTGCCCGTCGCTATGACGAGATCAACGATAAGGCCGACGAACTGCGCCGACGCCACACCCTGCACCAGCAGCAGGCCGAGGACGTGACAACGGCCAAGATAGCGGTGGAGAAAAGCTCCCATGACTATGAAAATATACATCAGATATATACACTAAATCAAAGCAAGGACGTGGCCAGCATGCGTCAGTCGCTGAAGGAGGGCACCCCCTGTCCGCTCTGCGGCTCTACCCACCATCCATACCACCCCGATTCGGTTCAGCAGCTTGATGAGTTTTTGGGCAATCTTATTGAGATGCACCAGCGTGAATATGATAATTTGCAGGCTGCCAAGCAGAACCTGGTAGAAAAGCAGCAGGCCTATGATACCGAGCATGGACAACTGCAAGTGGAGGAGGAGGGACTCAAACGGATGAGAGAAGAGCAGGCCGAGAATGAAAAGGCCTGGGCTCAGTACGCCGATCTCGACAGAAGCTTTGCGCAGTGTGATGAGAATGTCAATCGCGACAACCGCCGCATCATCCTCATACAGATATACGAATCCTCATGCAAGGAAAGAGATGCCGCCAAAGCCAGGCAGGAAGAGTTTACCAGACATCAGGACGAAATCAACAAGCTCAATGCCGAGATAAAGGATGTGCAGCAGCAGATAACCGAGAGTTCACGCAAGCAGACCCAGATAAATGCCGATATACAGATTCTGGAGAACAAAATGGCTGCATGCCAAGGCAATATAGAGAAATATAAACACACCCTTGCCGAGGAAATATCGCGGATGGAGCCCATTATGACCATCACCGGCTGGAAAGAACGGTTAGTTGACGCCTACGAAGCCTTCGACCGCGAGCTGGCGGAGATAAAGAGCAAATGGGACACAGCCCACGAGGTGCTGCAGCAGGAGGAAGACAACAGTTTCCGCTTGCAGCAAGAACTTAAAACCCTTGACAAGGCTATGGAAGACCTGCAGCGACTGCGTCGTGACCAGAAAGGCAAGCAAGACGTCAAGCTACAGGAAATAAACAGATACGAGACCGACCTGCGTACACTCTTTGGCGACAGCACACCCGACGAGGAGGCCCATCGCCTGGATGCCGCCGTGGCAGCCGCCGAGGAAGATGCTCAGAAAGCCACAGCCAAATATAACGAAGTGCGCAAGAGCCTCGACGGGGTGGAGGGCGAGATCAAGAGCCTGCGCCAGCAGAGCGCAGCACAGGAGAAGATTCTCCGCGAGATGCGCACCAACCTCGACATCGAGATATCGCGCTTCAATACCGGACAGGAAGATACCCTGCAGTATTTTGAGCTGGACCGTTACTTCAGTAATCCGCAGAGCTGGAGCGAACTGCGCGAGACGATAGACGAGCATAAGCGGCGGGTAGCAGCAGAGAACGTAAAGATGGAAGCTGCCCAGCAGGCAGTGTCAAAACTGGAAGCTTCACCCAACAGGCCGGCCGAGCAGGAGGAGAACCAAGCCCTTCTGGCAGACCGTCATGACCAGTTGACACTGCAGATAGAGAGCAACGAGAAGGAGCGCAGCCAACTGGAGTATGCCGTCAAGCTGCACCATGACTGCACAAAAGACATGAATTTCTACCGCCCCACACTGGAGAAAGCCGAAAAGAACTGGGCCGCATGGAAAGAGCTGTGCGACGTGCTCGGCAGTTCCGATGGAAACGCCTTCCGTGAGAAAGCCCAGCGCTACACCTTTGAGTTCCTGGTGAACTTTGCCAATGAGCAGCTGGCTGACCTCACCTCGCGCTACAGGCTCCAGGTAGGCCGAGGTACACTGCAGCTTGAGGTCATCGACCGCTATATGCTCGATCAGGTGCGAGCCGTCAACTCCCTCTCAGGCGGCGAGACATTTATCATCAGCTTAGCATTGGCACTGGGACTGTCGTCGCTCTCCAGCAACAATCTGGAGATAGGCAGCCTCTTTATTGACGAAGGCTTCGGCAACCTGGACAGCCAGAATCTCAACATGGTAATAGACGCACTGAGCAACCTGCCCAACACACAGCACCGCCAGGTGGGAGTCATCAGCCATACCGAGCTCATAAAGGCGCGCATCTCACCCAAGATAAATCTCGTGCCAGAGCCGGGAGGGCGCAGCAGAATAGAAGTGAGAAGTTGAACATTGAAATATGTTTACGGTTTACAGTTTACAGTTTGAAAAATTCGAAAGAAGAAAGACTAACGGCTTAACTACTTAACTACTTAACTTCTTAACTACTAAAAAAGATGATAGAGTACAAGATTCGCCGCTACTTGCAAAGAATGCGTCAGCCGTTTGGCAGCAGGAGTGTCCAGTCGCCCGGCGTGTACACCTTCATCAGCGAAGTCATAAGCAACCGCCAGCCCTACTACGCCTATGCCGACCTGGCCGCCCACCTCAAAAGCATGAGTCGGCACGACCGCAAGGTGGCCAAGCTGCTCTTGCGGCTGTCCAACTACATAAGACCAGCCGTAGCCCTGCTGCCGCAGGACAGCCGGTACTTCGCCCCCCTCGTGGAGCACGGGTGCAGGCAAACAGCCATAACCCTCTATGCAGCGCACCCCGACATCAACCCCCACACAGGCGCCCCGCTGCTAATACACATAGACGCCACCAGGGCGCAGCCGCCCTGCAGCCCCCCGCCCGGGCAGTCAGCCATAGTAGTGCATCACATCTATCACAGCCGCACCGCATTACAGACATGGCGCAGACTCGCCGCCACACCGTGGGCCACCATCACCATAGACCTCGGCATAGCCGGAGTAATATACACCAATACCAAATATTCCAAACAACACTACATAATAAACATTTAATTTACAGGACCCATGAAAATATATACCCGCACAGGCGACAGCGGCCAGACATCCCTAGTAGGAGGCAAGCGAGTGTCCAAGACCCATCCGCGCCTTGAGGCCTACGGCACCGTTGACGAGCTGTCCAGTCATCTTGGCCTCCTCGCATCGCTGCTAACCGACCATCATCACCGCCAGACCATCCTCACCATACAGCAGACCCTCTTCAGCCTCTCAGCCATCCTCGCCACAGAGCCAGAGTCCAAATGGCAGCCCGAGCCCCTGTCCCCATCACACACAGAGAAACTCGAGGTAGAGATAGACCACCTTCAGCAGCAGCTACCCGCCCTGCATTCCTTCATAATCCCCGGCGGCAGTCAGGCCGCCAGCCAGGCCCATGTGTGCCGCACCGTGTGCCGTCGTGCCGAGCGCTGCATCCTTGCCCTGACCGAAGAGATAGAAGTTAGCGCCGATGTGCTGCGCTATGTCAATCGTCTATCCGATTACCTGTTCGTCTTGGCCCGCCATCTCAATGTCAGTAAGGGAATACAGGAAATCACCCATTGAAAAATAACAATCATTAACATAGTGCCAGTATATTTTTATCGGAAAAATTAGTGGGTAATAAAAAAATAGATTACTTTTGCACGCCGTTAGGAAATAATTAAGTTCAAACTTTAAATTTCTAAAAAATGTATTGGACACTTGAATTAGCATCAAAACTTGAGGATGCCCCCTGGCCTGCAACAAAGGATGAGCTCATAGACTACGCCCTGCGCTCCGGCGCCCCCATGGAGGTAGTGGAGAACCTGCAGGAAATAGAGGACGAAGGCGAGAGATAAACAAGGACTGTTTGTCTCGCTGGTGCTTTATGGTTTAGAAACTTGTGTAAAAAATGCACAGGTTCACGATGAGGGAGGGGGAATGTCTTATATTGTAAGATTAGACTGAAAAATCGTCACTTGTGCCATTTTTTTAGCCAAAAGATTTTGCGAATTTAGAAATAATAGCTATATTTGCACTGAAAAATTGGCACAGGTGCCATAATTTCATTGCAATATGGAAATAAAAAGGGACGTATATCTGCACAAGCTGATTAATGCACGGCAAAATGGGTTTATTAAAGTCATAACCGGACCTCGCAGGTGCGGTAAGTCTTACTTGTTGACGACATTGTTCCATAACCATCTGCTTTCAGAAGGAGTTGATGAAAATCATATTATAGAGGTGGAATTTGAGGATAGGACCAATATAGAGTTGAGAAATCCCGATGTCTTGCTTGCTTATGTGAAATCGCGGATAGTTGATCGTCAACTATATTATGTCATTCTTGATGAAGTTCAGAAAGTTGATGAATTTGTTGATGTACTCAACAGCCTGCTGCATATTAAGAATGCTGATGTGTATGTGACAGGCAGCAACTCCCATTTCCTCTCAACTGATATTGCAACAGAATTCAGGGGGCGCGACCATCAGATAAGGATTTATCCCTTGACTTTCTCAGAATACTATTCCGCTGTAGGCGGAGATAAGAGTGATGCCTGGAAAGACTATTTTACCTTTGGCGGCCTTCCGCTGGTGCTGTCCTTTGCAACTGATGCAGAGAGGGCAGACTATCTGCGGAAACTGTTTCAGACTGTATATATGGCAGACATCCTGGAGAGATACAAGATTAAGAATGACAAGGAACTGCGTGAACTGGTCAACGTCATGGCATCTTCAATTGGCTCTCCCAGCAATCCCACTAAGATTGCTAACACCTTCAGGAGTGTAGAGAACTCAAACATCACAAGCCAGACTATTGATAAGTATTTATCCTATCTTCAAGACGCTTTTATAATAAGGAAAGCAGAACGTTATGATGTAAAAGGAAGAAAGTATATAGGAACGCTGTCGAAGTACTATTTTGAGGATTTGGGTATCCGAAACGCGCTGCTAAACTTCCGACAGCAGGAAGAGAACCATATCATGGAGAATGTGATTTACAATGAACTTTGTATGAGGGGCTATCAAGTTGATGTCGGGCAGTTAGAGATAAGAAAGCGAACGGATGATGGCAAACAAGAAAGAATACGCCTTGAGGTGGACTTCGTTGTCAATCATGCAAGCCAGCGCTATTATATACAGTCGGCATTTGCAATCCTAAACAAGGAAAAAGAAGAGCAGGAGTTGCAGTCTCTTGTCAATATAAACGACTCTTTCAAAAAGATAGTCGTTGCTAATGGCAACATTAAACCGTGGCGCAACGAGAAAGGAATTCTTTTCATCGGCTTGATGGATTTTCTACTGGACAAGAAAAGCCTTGAGTACTGAATTGATGGCCTGCAACAAAGGATGAGCTCATAGACTACGCCCTGCGCTCCGGCGCCCCCATGGAGGTAGTGGAGAACCTGCAGGAAATAGAGGACGAAGGCGAGACTTCTTCTTCAACGAGGACGAGTATTAGGAAAGAAAAAAAGTGGCACGAAAATGCCACTTTTTTATTTGTCCTCATTTGCTTTGTAAAATACCTGTTTCAGTATCATGATGGTTCATGCTACGCTGAATGTCACGATATTTGCGACCAGAAGACAAGTTCCACGTAAGGTTGAGTGTGAGCATATTACCCAAATCGCGGCTATGCTGCGAAACTTCTTTATGGATATATTGGTTAAGCACTTCTGTCTTATGTCTAAGTGGAATTGCGCAGAAAGGATGCTGGGCATAGAGGGATATGGTGATATCCTTCATTCGGTATGAAGCTGTGAGATACCAGGCGGATGCCTGATGGCCTCGATGTTCGCCTTCCATGAAGTTCCACCCGTTATCCGCGTAAGCAGTCAGTGTCCATCGGCCGAGATAGGCAGCAAGGCTGGCACCGCCGTTGAATGCCGTATAAGTGTGGCGATAGTCGTCGGTAAAGTTAAAGAAGCGGTAGATACCTCCATAGAGGGTAACGGAGAGATGTTCTGGTATGGCCTCCCATCGGTTATAACTCTGGATGAAGAAGAAACTGCACTCATTGCCGGCATTTGTCTGTGTCTGAAAGAAGAAGTTGTCCTTTCGGGTATAATTTTCCATATTGCAGTTGGCGTTCAGTCGCCAGTAGCCTTGTAATTCGGTAATAGCTCTTGGTGTGGAGTAGGTCAGACGAAGGTCGTGCGAAGTCACACGATTGGGAGTTATCTCGGGATTACCCACCAGTGTTTCCATTGCATTCTGCTTGATAGAGACATCACTGACGAGTGCAATCTGCGATACGTGCTGCGATACTTCGAAATCATATTTTATCTTAAAATTCTTAGCAAGCGGATAGGCAAGCGTCATTTTTGGACGGAAAAGCAAAAAACGATCATTCCATTTACCCTGTCGATAGTAACGGGTGCTCACACCTAAGCCTCCCATATAGCCGAGTTTGCCAAGACGACCTTTCAGCTGTCCGAAGAAATATAGCATTGATGAATGCATAGCGTTGGAGGCATTTGCATCACCTGCATACACATTATTTATATATTTTTGGCCATATTGAGTGCCCAAAGATAGTGTGAACGGTTTCATACGGTTTTCGTAGATGGCTTCTGTCCAAAGCGAATACGTCTTTCCTGTCACGTTATAGGTATAGTTCCCGCCTTCGTTGTGCTCAGAGTAGCTATTGGTCTTTATATATGTTCCAACGGTATTGGCTGTCAGCGACTGATGATGTTTAAAGTCGCGATGGAAATAAAGGTCAACTGCTGGCGATGAGCTGCGTGACAAAGAATGGTCTTCGTAAGAAGCAAACTTAGCCCATGACCTATCGGGCTGAATATTGCGTAGGGCTGAGAGTTTCGATTGGAACACATAGTCTGAGTCACTTAGACTATAGGTGAGTTGGAAATTGTGGTCGAGACTCTTGTCTTGTCCATCTAATTGTTTGCGCAAAAAGTTTTGCTTCTCACCCGACTCCAGTTGGTAAGATGCATTTTCTTCGTATTCCGTTCCTTTGAAATTATGATAGCCCAGCGAGTAGGTCACGCCAAACTCGCTCTTGCCAAAATTATGTTTCCCATATATAGTCTCGTTACCATTAACGGCAGTTAGAGTGTTCGTCAGGTCTGCACCTACATCATAGCCACTAATGGGGTGCTTCACTATGATATTGACCACGTATGCTATTCCCTCACCATATCTTACTCCAGGATTGTCGATATAGTCGATATGTTTCACAGCTTTCATATCAAGCGAGAGCAAATCTTCTTTCGATGCTACGATGTCATTGATGCGCACCTGTACATTACCAAGATTAGAAAGTGCCGTAACGGTGTGCATCGCTGGGTCTACGCGCAGATGAGGTAGCGCCAGTTTAGACAACAGCGAATAACCATTAGTGGAACCTTCTAATTGTTGGCGTGTGGGATAGATGGTTTGCCCATCAACTCTTTGTACAACTCTGGATGCTTTGACGGTTATTTCCTGTAATTCTACGTCCTTTTGAGCCGAAACTGCGAGTGATGCTATAAGCATACCCCAAATAAAAAGTCTCTTCATACGATTGCTTTTTTGTGCAAAGGTATGAAGAGGGTAATATGTTACCAAAAATAATGCCTGACATTTGTCTGACATTTTGCTGACATTTGCCGAACTATCTTATAGTCAGGCCGTAAGATTTACCTCTATCTGATTCTATTTTGAGGTTAGAATGTTCTTCTATGATGGGTTTCATCCGTCGGATAAGTGTGTATAATGTCTCGCTTGCATCCTCTTTCTTGGGCCAGAGCGCATCGCAAATCTCGGTTTTCGACAATTTGTGCGAGGGTGATTGCCACAGCATTTCCATCAGTTTTTGCTGCATAGGGGTAAATTTAATCTCGCAGCCTTTTGCATTGACGAATCGTCCATCCTGCAGTGCCAAACCGCCAAAAAGACCTAATGCTGCTTGTCGCCTATGCAGATGCAGGCAGAACAGGCTCCATATTAATACCAACGACCAAAGAATCATTGACGGACGCTGATCGGAAAGAGAAAAGATTGTAGCTGCTGATACTTGCGGTCGTGGACGGAATCCTTTCTTGGAATCTACTACTAAAACAGCATGTCCTCTTAATCCCTCTATTTGCAGATGACTATTAAACATCAGTATTGTGTCCGCACTTATCACATCAGACTGCTGTTCTTCCAGAGTCTTGGCCAGTGCCTGATTCATGTCTTCGGTCACCAGTTCCTCTGTTACCTTATAGCAGTTCAGCCCCACCATGTTTGAAGCTATTATCAATGCAAAGAGCACTACCACTGCATATCTTTGTTTCATAGTTGTCGTTTTCGTTATTTATTTGGCAAAGTTACGATAAATAGCTGACAAATAATAGAGGAGCAAAATATATTTTAATCAAAATCGTGCAGATATTCAAAAGGAACATGTAACTTTGCGCGTTGATAAAAGGCAAAGGTTATAGGTTAGTGGTTATGGGTTATAGAACTTAAGACCTTACAAACCGAAAATTGTATAAAATTCAATTGTAAGCGATGCAGACGCCGTCGGGGCCAAGGCCTATGCGGCTAAGGTCCCGACGGCGTTAGAGTGCGTTACTTTTCCAGGTAGCTCTTGAGCGCATCGATGTATTCCTCGAAAGCCTTCAGCCCTGTGGGTGTGATACGGCAGAGGGTGCAGGGGCGCTTGCCCTTGAAGGTCTTCTCGACCTCGATGTAGCCCGCCGCCGAGAGCTTGTCAATCTGTACACTCAGGTTGCCGGCCGTAGCCCCCGTCTGTTCCTTGATGTAGGGGAACTCGGCTTCCTCGGTGCTGATGAGGAGCGACATCACCGCCAGGCGCAGCTCCGAGTGCAGCAGTGGATCTAATGGCTTGAACATAGGCATAGAGCTTTATTTCTTGTTTCGCAGATAGACGGCCACGCCTGGCAGAATCAATCCCACCAAGGCCACGGCGGCCATGACATAGAGTTGCTCAACGCCCGGCAGTAGCAGAGCGACAAAGAATCCACCAAGTCCCGCAATCAAGCCGCAAATCTGCATGAAGGCATTCTTGAGAATAGCACCCGTCGTGGTCGAGGCGATGCCGAAGCAGAGCGAGATGATGCTGGTAAGGTTGATGTAGAGGTGTCCGTGGGGTAGGGTGAAGTCCACAGACAGCAGACCGAGGCCGTTAAGGCAGAAGAAGAGGCCGATTGCGCCGATGAAGATGCCGAATATGGCCCATACCTGGCCGACCGTCTTGCCTACGAAGGAGGGGCCGACGGGTTCCTTGTGTTTGCTGATGAGCCACTCGCCCAGGCAGCCGAAGAGCCACATGGCGCCCCAAAGGATATTCCATACAGGGCCGCCGCAGTTTTTCCACAGATAGGCGATGAGCAGGGCAAAGACAAACACGCATACGCCCCAGCAGATGAGCGACTTAGACGAATTTTGGGTAATCGTACGGCGACTCCGTTCTATCTGCTCAGTAATGATCTCCAGACTGCGCTCAGCAGTCAGATTCTTATTTTCTTCCATTGTTGTTTCATTTTTTCTAATCTTTTACTGTTGTTTGCTAATCTCATGGCCTCCTCCGAGCTCCTGCAGAAAGCCCGAAACAGGCCAGTTGTGTCCGGTTCACGGTGCAAAAGTAAATAAGTTTAGAATATAAACCAAATTATTTCGCAAATATTTTGCAAAAAAATTGCTTCTTTTCTGCGGAGAGCTTGCGAACCGCCCAAAGGGCGGTTGCGCCGGAGAAAAAAATTGAGAGGGGAGAGAATTCAGTGGTCATTTTCTTGTAAAAACACCTAAAAAAGGGGTGGGATTATTAGGCAGAATAAAAATAATAGTATATTTGCAAGCCGAAAACAAACTACTAAATAACTAATACTATGATTATCGGAATACCCAAGGAGATTATGCACGACGAGGCTCGTGTAGCAGCAACGCCCGAAACAGTGGGCAAGTTTGTAAAGGATGGTTTTGAGGTGCTTGTAGAGTGCCATGCCGGCGATGGTGCCCTCTTTCATGACGAGGACTACGTAAGCGAAGGTGCCACTATGGTCAGCGACCCGCAGGAAATATACGATCGTGCCGAGATGATACTGAAGGTGAAGGAGCCGCTCTTCAATGAGCAGAAGCAGACGCACGAGGTCGATATGATGCACAGCGGGCAGGTGCTCATTACCTTTATCCACCCTGCATCGCCCGTCAATCACGAGATGGTGCGCCTACTCACCGCCAAGGGAGTCACTGCCATCACCCTCGATGGTATTCCCCGCATCTCCCGCGCACAGAACATGGACGCCCTCACCTCTATGTCCACCTGCGCCGGCTACAAGGGTATCCTGATGGCTGCCAATCACCTGACCACCTTTGTGCCGTCGATGTTTACCGCCGTAGGCCAGATCAAGCCTGCCAAGGTAATGGTTATCGGAGTGGGTGTGGCAGGCCTGCAGGCCCTGGCCACCGCCAAGCGTCTGGGTGCCATCACCTACGCTGCCGACATACGTCCTATGGCAGTAGAGAACGCTTCCTCGCTCGGTGCCAAGACCGTTGACACCACCGTACCCCCCGAGCTGGCAGTGGCTGAGGGCGGCTACGCCAACCGATTGCCGGCCGATGTGCTCATCAAGGAGCAGGAGGCCCTGTGCGAGACCATCCAGCAGATGGATATCGTCTTCTGCTCAGCCCTCATTCCGGGCAAGGTGGCCCCCATCATCATCACCGAGCAGATGGTCAAGGGCATGAAGAAGGGCTCCGTCATAGTGGATATCTCCATCGACCAGGGTGGCAACTGCGAGCTTACCCCCAAGGGCGGCATCGAGACCAAGTACGGCGTTACCCTGATGGGCGTAAAGAATATTCCTGGCCTGCTGCCTACCAGCTCTACGTGGATGTTCTCTAACAACATGTACAATCTTGTGAACTATCTGGTGAAGGACGGCACACTCGTCCTTGACCGCAGCGACGAGATAGTCCAGAAGTCGCTAGTCTGCATCGACGGACAGCTCGTTCACCAGGGAGCCCGTGAGGCAATGGGCTTGTAGGTAAGAATTGAAGAATGGAAGAATTGAAGAATTGAAGAATGGAAGAATGGAAAAGTTGAAAAGTTGAAAAATTGCAATTTCAATCCTTCCGTTCTTCAACTTTTTAAACTCTGTAATAATGCTTAGTCCAGTCATTCTCATATTAGTCTTTGTGGCCAGCACCGTTGTAGGCTACTTCATTATCCGCCAGGTGCCGAGCCTGCTGCATACGCCGTTAATGTCGGGCATGAATGCCCTGTCGGGAGTTACCATCGTGGGGGCCATAGCCGCCACGGGCATAGCCCTGCTCAGCGGCGACGGAGTGCTGGCGCAGGTGGCCGGCGGACTGGCCATAGTGCTGGCGGCCGTCAATGTGTTTGGCGGCTTCGGTGTTACCCACCGCATGCTGATGATGTTTCATAAAAAAGGTAAGAAACCGTTAGCCAGTAACAGTTAAAAAAGTAGTTAAGAAGTTAAGCCAATAGTCAGATTTCTGAAAAATTTTTGGTAACTCCTAACTCCTAACTCCTAACTCCTAACTCCTAACTCCTAACTCCTAACTCCTCACTCCTCACTCCTCACTCCTTAGTCATGGACATCTATCAAGTAATTATTAGCAGCATCCTTGCTCTCACTGTCTTGCTGGGCATCTCGATGATGAGCCGCGTCAAGACCGCCGTGGCTGGCAACTTCCTGTCGGCGGTAGCCCTCCTTACGGGAGTCGGCGTTACCCTGCTGTTCAATGAAGTTATCTCCGCCTGGACCGTATGGGTGGCCCTCATCATCGGAGCCCTTATTGGCAGCGTCATGGCCCGGCGTGTCAAGATGATACAGATGCCGCAGACCGTGGCACTCTTCAATGGCCTGGGCGGCGGGGCCTCCGCACTGGTGGGCCTGCTCTCCGTTATGGGCATAGGTTTCAGCGGCACACAGCTGGCCGCCATCGAGGCCGGCGGCTACTGGCCTTTTGTGCGGCTCACCGGGTTGCTGGCCATTGCCGTGGGCGTCATCACGCTGGTAGGCTCGCTGGTGGCTGCCGGCAAGCTTCACCGCCTGTTGCCGCAGCGCCCCATCGTGTGGCCCTTCCATTCCGTGCTTACGCTAGTCTTCCTGTTGCTTACCCTGGCAGGCATAGTCGTTGGGACCCTCAATTATCCATTTGCTCCTCTTGCCACCGCCTTGGCTTCGGCCCTCTTCGGCCTCTACTTCTCCGTCAGGGTGGGTGGGGCCGACATGCCCATCACCATCTCGCTGCTCAACTCGCTCTCAGGAGTGGCCGGCTCCATAGCCGGCATGGCCATAGGTGATGTCTTCCTGGTGGCCGTGGGCGGCATAGTGGGAGCCTCCGGCCTGCTGCTCACGCAGATAATGAGTCGCGCCATGAACCGCAGCCTCCTCAGCATACTGGCAGGAGGAAAAGAGCAGAAGGCCAATAAACATATTGTCGATTCAGAAAAATACATACAACGCATTATGGACTTGGAAAAGAAAATAAAAGAACTCGAGGAGATGGTCAAGAACCTTGAGGGGCGTGTGCAGACCCTCACGCTGCAGGTGGATAAGGCAGAGGAAAAGAATGCGCCAACCACCGCCCCCCAATCTCCAGCCAAGACAGCAGCCTCCGTACTCTCTGAGGCTAAGGATGTCATCATAGTGCCTGGCTACGGCATGGCCTTGGCCCAGGCGCAGCACCAGGTGCGCCAGCTGGCCGACAAGCTGGAAAGCCGCGGTGCCCGCGTGCGCTACGCCATCCATCCCGTGGCAGGCCGTATGCCTGGCCACATGAACGTGCTGCTGGCCGAGGCCGATGTGGACTATGAGCAGCTCTACGAGATGGAGGCCATCAACGATGACTTCAAGAGCTGCGATGCTGCCGTGGTCATCGGTGCCAACGACGTGCTCAACCCCGCCGCCCGCAATGCCGAGGGCACGCCCATCTACGGCATGCCCGTGCTCAGCGTTGACGAAGCCCCCGAGGTGATAGTGTGCAACTACGACCTCAAGCCCGGCTATGCCGGAGTGGAGAATCCCCTCTACAAGCGCCAGCAGGGCGTTTACCTGGAGCTCGGCGATGCCAAGGAGACCCTTATGCGCCTGATAGGCGAGATAGGGTAGGCGTCAGAAGCTCAGCACAAATTTCTACGGGCTCAGTATTATTTTCCTTGGGTCTTAGATAGAGGGGGGGAAGTATTACACGAAAAAATGTAATACTTCCCCCCCCTCTATCTGAGAGCCTTGAAAAAAAATTTAACTCCGTGGAAAAATAATCTAACTCCGTGGAAAAAAAATCTAAGAGCCTTGAGCCGTCATTTTCAAGGCTCTTAGATTTCATTTCGAGGCTCTTAGTTTGCGTTTCGAGGCTCTTAGTTTGCGTTTCCTTGGGGTTAGTTTAGAAGTTTAGAAGTTAAGAAGTTAAGCCGTTAGTCAAGACTATGTCGCTTCGCTCTCACCTCCGCTTTTCGTGCTCCGCTTCGCGACAGCACTGCTTCGGTTCGCGATACCTTCGGCATTCGTCCTCTATCTCCTTCTATCTCCTTCTATCTCCCTCTATCTCCTTCTATCTCCTTCTATCTCCTTCTATCTCCTTCTATCTCCTTTTATCTCCTTTTATCTCCTTAACTTCTTAACTACTAAACTTTTTTCTTGGATTGCCATGTAAGGTTGCTGAAAATTGCACATCTTTGGCGGTAAATGTGTAATTCCTTGGTGTTTTTTACGTGTGTATGAGAATTTATTCCTATTTTTGCACTTCATGGTGCGTGTACGCGCGCGTAATATGATAATGTGGTAAAAATTATTAACCTTAAATAAACTATAGAAGATTATGAGTTTGAAAATCGTTGTCTTAGCCAAGCAGGTGCCCGACACGCGCAATGTGGGCCCCGACGCTATGACCCCTGAGGGCACTGTCAACCGTGCTGCCCTGCCCGCTGTGTTCAATCCCGAGGACCTCAACGCCCTTGAGCAGGCCCTGAGGCTGAAGGAGCAGTTCCCCGGCTCCACCATCAGTGTGCTGACTATGGGTCTGCCCAAGTCGGCCGAGGTTATCCGCGAGGCTCTCTACAGGGGTGCCGACCAGGGCTATGTGGTTACGGACCGTCCGCTGGGTGGTGCCGACACGCTGGCTACGAGTTACACTCTTTCGCAGGCCATAAAGAAGATTGGCGATTATGACATTATCCTCGGTGGCCGTCAGGCTATCGACGGTGATACTGCTCAGGTGGGTCCGCAGATTGCCGAGAAGCTGGGCTTGACGCAGGTGACTTACGCTGAGGAGATTCTCAGCCTGGATCCCGAGAAGAAAAAGATTGTGGTGAAGCGTCATATTGACGGTGGCGTGGAGACTGTTGAGGCTCCGCTGCCGCTGGTGGTAACGGTCAACGGTTCTGCTGCCCCCTGCCGTCCGCGCAATGCCAAGCGTGTGATGAAGTATAAGAACGCCACTGCCGCTGCTGAGCGTACTCCTGAGCAGGCTGAGGCGCTGGCACCGCTATTGGAGAAGAAGCCTTACCTTGACATCACCCAGTGGGGTGCTGCCGATATTGATGCCGACCCGGCCCAGATAGGCAAGACGGGCTCGCCTACCAATGTAAAGGCTGTGCAGAACATTGTGTTCAAGGCGAAGGAGAGCCGCACCATGACTGGCAGCGACGAGGAGATAGACTCCCTGATTCAGGAATTGTTGAACGAAAAGATTATTGGCTAAACGACTATGAATAACGTATTTGTATATTGCGAGATTGAGGGCCAGACGGTGGCTGATGTTAGTCTGGAGCTCCTCACTAAGGGCCGCAAGTTGGCTAATACCTTGGGCGTGCAGTTGGAGTGCATCTGCGCCGGCAGCGGGCTTGACGGGGTGGAGAGGCAGGTGCTGCCTTACGGTGTTGACAGGGTTCACGTGTTTGACGCTGAGGGTCTGTTCCCTTACACTTCCAATCCCCACACGGCTCTGGTGGTAAACCTCTTTAAGGAGGAGAAACCGCAGATTTGTCTGCTGGGCGCCACGGTGATTGGCCGCGACCTCGGTCCGCGTGTCAGCTCTGCCCTGTTCAGCGGCCTTACTGCCGACTGCACTGAGTTGGAGATTGGCGACTTTGATATGAACGTAAAGAATGCCGACGGTCAGATGGAGAAGAAGCACTACGTGAATCAGCTCTATCAGATTCGTCCTGCATTCGGCGGCAACATCGTGGCTACCATCGTCAATCCCGAGCATCGTCCGCAGATGGCTACCGTCCGCGAAGGCGTTATGAAGAAGGAGGTGCTCGACCCCAACTATAAGGGCGAGGTTATCCGTCATGACGTGGCCAAGTATGTGCCCGAGACGGAGTATGTGGTCAAGGTGCTTGACCGCCATATTGAGAAGGCCAAGCACAACCTCAAGGGTGCTTCCATCGTGGTGGCCGGCGGCTACGGCATGGGCAGCAAGGAGGGCTTTGACATGCTCTTCGACCTGGCCAAGGAGCTGCACGCCGAGGTAGGTGCCAGCCGCGCTGCCGTGGATGCAGGCTTTGCCGACCATGACCGCCAGATTGGCCAGACGGGTGTTACCGTAAGGCCCAAGGTGTATATCGCCTGCGGTATCTCCGGCCAGATTCAGCACATAGCCGGTATGCAGGACTCTGGCATCATCATCTCTATCAACAGTGACCCCAATGCCCCCATCAACACCATTGCCGACTATGTCATCAATGGCACCGTGGAGGAGGTTGTTCCGAAGCTAATTAAGTATTACAAGAAAAACAGCAAGTAAAATGTAGTTAAGAAGTTAAGAAGTTAAGCCGATAGTAATGACTAACCAATTTCAGAATATTGTTGCATGGCAGAAGGCGCATGAATTTGTTCTTGTTGTGTATAAGACAACTGGCGCTTTTCCTGACAGTGAGCGTTTCGGGCTTTGTTCGCAGTTCCAGCGTGCAGCTGTCTCCATAGCAGCGAATATCGCTGAAGGGTACAAAAAACTAAGTAGGCAAGACAAGTTGCGTTTTTATAATATTGCACAAGGTAGTCTGGAGGAATGCCGATACTATATTATTCTTTCCAAAGACCTTGGTTATGTCAACGAATCAACTTACCTCTGTTTGTATACGACTCTTGAAGAGTGCAGCAAAACTCTCAATGCGTATTGCAAAGGTGTTGTTGACAATAATTTCAGCAATATTTTATAATTTTGACTAACTTCTCAACTTCTTAACTTCTAAAATCTCAAGCCTCAAACATAAAAACGGTAATGGCTTAACTTCTTAACTACTTAACTTCTTAACTTCTAAACTTTAAAAAAACCCAACCAACTATGGCCAACTATTATAACGATGAGATAAAGTTTCAGCTTAACCACCCGCTGATGAAGCGTATCGTGGAGCTGAAGGAGCGCAACTTCGCTGACAAGGACCAGTTTGACTATGCTCCGCAGGACTTTGAAGACACTATGGACAGCTACGACCGCGTCATTGACCTGGCCGGCGACATAGCTGAGAATATCATTGCCCCCAACGCTGAGGACGTGGACGCTGAAGGCCCCCACTGTGAGAACGGTGGCGTGCGCTATGCCAGCAAGACCTACGAGAACCTTGACGCCACCGTCAAGGCTGGCCTCAACGGTGTGACTATGCCGCGTCGCTACGGCGGTCTCAACTTCCCGTGTACTCCCTACACAGCTATCAACGAGATCATCGCCGCTGCCGATGCCGGCTTTGAGAATATCTGGTCGCTGCAAGACTGCATCGAGACTCTCTATGAGTTTGGCGACGAGGACCAGCGTCAGCGCTTCATCCCCCGTGTATGCCAGGGCGAGACGATGTCTATGGACCTCACCGAGCCTGATGCCGGCAGTGACCTGCAGAGCGTGATGCTCAAGGCTACCTTCGACGAGAAGGAGAACTGCTGGCGCCTGAACGGCTGCAAGCGTTTCATCACCAATGGTGACAGCGATATTCACCTGGTGCTTGCTCGCTCGGAAGAGGGTACCAAGGACGGCCGCGGCCTCTCCATGTTTATCTACGACAAGCGTCAGGGCGGTGTAACAGTACGCCGTATAGAGAATAAGCTCGGCATCCACGGCTCACCTACCTGCGAACTTGTATATAAGAATGCCAAGGCAGAGCTCTGCGGCGACCGCAAGCTTGGTCTTATCAAGTATGTGATGGCACTGATGAACGGCGCACGTCTAGGCATCGCTGCCCAGAGTGTGGGTATCAGCCAGGCAGCCTACAACGAGGCTCTCGCCTATGCCAAGGACCGCAAGCAGTTTGGTCAGGAGATTATCAAGTTCCCTGCCGTCTATGAGATGCTGGCCAACATGAAGGCCAAGCTTGACGCCGGCCGTTCGCTGCTCTATATGACAGCCCGCTACGTAGATATCTATAAGGCACTGGAGGACATTGCCCGTGAGCGCAAACTCACTCCCGAGGAGCGTCAGGAGCAGAAGAAGTACTCCCGTATGGCTGACGCTTTCACTCCGCTGGCCAAGGGTACCAACTCCGAGTATGCCAACCAGAACGCTTACGACTCTATCCAGATACACGGCGGCAGCGGCTTCATGCTGGAGTATGCCTGCCAGCGTCTCTACCGCGACGCCCGTATCACCTCCATCTATGAGGGTACCACCCAGCTGCAGGTAGTGGCTGCCATCCGCTACATCACCAACGGCACCTACCTTAATATTATACGCGAGCTGGAGCAGGAGAGCGTAAGCGCTGAGATGCAGCCGCTGTTTGACCGCGCCAAGACTCTTGCCGACAAGCTGGAGGCATGCGTCAACGCTGTCAAGGAGGCTCAGAACCAGGAGCTGCAGGACCTTGCTGCACGCCACCTCTACGACATCACTGCCAACGCTATGATGGCTCACCTCATCACCCTCGATGCCAGCCGCGCACCCGAGCTCTTTGGCAAGAGCGCTCAGGTGTTCCTCAACCTGGCAGAGGCAGAGGTAGCAAAGAATGAGAAGTATATTGCCAACCTCAGCATTGAGAAGGTAGAACTGTATAAGCAGGAGGCTTAATACGCCGAGCTGTATAGACTTAGCCGCGGCTTCACTCTGACGTGAAGCCGCGGCTAATTCAATATAGAGGGAGATAGAAGGAGATAGAGGGAGATAAAGGGAGATAGAGGGAGATAGAGGACGATAGTCATGACTAACGGCTTAACTTCTTAACTTCTTAACTACTTAACTTCCAGACTAACTCATACATCTCCGACTACGTTATCATACGCCCCCGCCCTTTCAGGGCACCCCCTCTATAGAGGGGGTGCCGCAAGCCGTTCTGCTCTTAGTTTGCCGGGAGCCGACTCCCCCTCTAAGATAGAGGGGGTGGCCCATCGGGCCGGGGGCGTATGATAACACAGGAGTATGATAACGAGGGGCGTATGATAAATCTCAAAGTTCAAATGAATGGAGATAGAGGGAGATAGTCTGGAAGTTAAGAAGTTAAGTAGTTAAGCCGTTAGTCTTTCTTCTTTCGAACATTTCAAATCTGTAAACGGTAAACGGTAAACTGTAAGCCGTAAACTAAACTCCTAGTTTTCTATTTTCATTTGCGTTTCCCCTGTATGTCCTGCACGATGTTGGTGACGGCTATGATGCCCCAAGCCATGAGAGAGGATGTGATGGCGAGGGCAATCATGCGGCTGTTCTCCTCCAGCAGGCGGAGCGGCATGATGTTGCTGTTGAAGGAAAAGAGTCTTACCCCTTCGGGCAGTGCGCTGACGATGGCGAAGAGAGCCAGACCTGCCAGTACGCTGAGGCATATGGTCAGGGTCATCACTATGCGGCAGCGGCGCAACTGTGCCTGCTGTTTGCGCTTGATAAACTCCACGGCTTCGAGTTTGCGCTCCAGGGTGGTCATGAAGTTGGTGCTGTCGTTCAGTGACGGATGGTAGT
Source organism: uncultured Bacteroidales bacterium (assembly GCA_902788275.1). Taxonomy (GTDB): domain Bacteria; phylum Bacteroidota; class Bacteroidia; order Bacteroidales; family Bacteroidaceae; genus UBA6382. The sequence continues at coordinate 49,616 of CADAJV010000005.1, forward strand.
CGCTGAAGAGTTGTTGGAGTTCGGTGTCTTTATCCATGGTGCTGTAGTTTTTGCTTGAGGTGCAGTCGTCCGCGTGAGAGCTGTTGTCTTACAGCGGCTTCCGTAGTGTCGATTATCTGGGCTATCTCCTTGGTAGAGCGGTCGTCCATATAGAAGAGCACAAGGGCTGTGCGCTCCTTGGGCTGCAGTTCGCGCAGTGCGGCATAGAGATGCTGGTAGCGGTAGTTGCGGTCGGGGGACAGCGAGGTGTCGGGTCTGTCGGTCAGCTCGTCAAGGCTGGTGGTCTGGCTGGCTTGACGGCGCGAGCTTATAAAGGTATTATAGGCGATTTTGTAGAGCCAGGAGTGGAACTTGCCTTTGTCCTTGTAGTCGGCAGATGAGAGATAGGCCTTGACCAGAGATTCCTGTGCCAGGTCGTCGGCCTCGTCTGCATTGCCGCAACAGAGGGTAAGCAGAAAGCGGCGTAGTGCTTCCTGCTCGGCCTTGACAAGTTCGATGAATTGCTCGCGGGTCATCTGATGCAGATAAAGGGGACTGTATAGAGGCAGGACGAAAGAGGGGGAGTAAGGATTGTGATGTCTTTGTGCTTAAACATTGTGATCATGAGTACATTATTCCTCCTCTGCTCCTCCCTCCTGTAAGGTGATGCTATTCGTGGTCTTCCTCCGTCTTTGCCAGTGACTTCTTGGCTGCCCTGTAGGCCAGCAGCATGCCTATGCCGAAGGCCAGGGCGGGCACGCCAAGGAAGCAGATAACATTTATAGCTTGGAAGATGACGATATATCCCATGATGGCGGATATCAGGTAGGCTGTTATGATGGCTGCACCTATTACCGTGAGTGCCGTGCCACACATAAGGTTGCTCTGCATCCTTCTCTTAGCTTTTTGCTCGGGGCTTTCCTGCGGGGGAGTCAACCCTTTGAGGATTTCCTCCATGTTGCCTACGTCGGCGTTTTTCTCTATTGCCGCCAGCATGATTTCTGTCTTGCGGTTGGTCTCGTTCTTCTTTCTCTTGTTGACTATCCACACCACCATGACGGGCAGGACTACGCATGTTCCGATGGTGATAATCCACGACGTGATGATGCCTAATGCGGGAATTAACTGTTCCATATTCTTTTGTTTTTAGATGTTAGACTGCGTGTTTTCTGAGCTCGCTCATATATATAACGCGTAAACAGGGCAAAATGTGACATAGGTGTCTTACTTTTTTTCGGACATCCTTATACCTTTATATATTATTATAGGTTTTTGGGGGAAGTTAGTATCATACGCTCCGTTTATTTTATCATACATCCCCGTCTACGTTATCATACGCCCCCGGCAGCAAGCTGCCACCCCCTCTATCTTAGAGGGGGAGTCGTCTCCCTGCTTACCTTAAAGGCAGAATGGCGTGTCAGGCAAATAGGCAGAATGGCGTGTCAGGCTCCCCCTCTAAGATAGAGGGGGTGCCCTGAAAGGGCGGGGGCGTATGATGGTGACTATTATTTTCAGCGGCCGGGCAGATAAAGCAAGCCCGCAGTGAGCGTACTCACTGCGGGCCTTGTCTGTCAGACAGGTGTCTGAGGTTATTCTCTTACTCTTCGCTGAGGATGATGTTGCTCAGTACAAGGCGAAGACCGAGATAGTTATAAGGGTAGGACGGGAGTGATGCACCACGGTTACTTGGCCTAAACCGAAGGGCAGGATTAATATAACTACCTCCGCGTGCTACTTTCTGAGATTCTGTGGCAGGTCCAGTGGGGTCGGTCTGTGAGGTTGAGGGATAATCGCCGTACCAGTCCCAGCACCACTCCCAAACATTGCCGGCCATGTCGTATATGCCAAGCTCGTTGGGCTTCTTCTGGGCAACGGGGTGAGTTTCATAATTACCATTAGTGTCATACCACGCCACCTCGTCAGGATCATCACCACCTATATATTTATATTCCTTGCTCTGCTGGCCGCCGCGGGCTGCATACTCCCACTCAGCCTCGGTGGGCAGGCGGAACTGCTTGTCGCCGAGCTTGTCGCCAAAGTCCTCGTTGAGTTTCTTGATAAACTTCTGGCAATCGTCCCAGTTTACCATTTCTACAGGATTGTCTTCTCCTTCAAAGTAGCTGGGATTGCTGCCCATCACGGCAGTCCAGAGCTTCTGCGTTACCTCGGTGGCGCCGATGGCGAAGGGGCTGAGGGTTACGCGGTGCTGCGGCTTTTCGTAGTCATAGGAATCGCTGTCGTCATCGGGAGAACCCATGATGAAGGGACCGCCCTCTACATTGACCATCGGAATCTCGATTCCGTCGTAGGAGAACTGATAGTTGGCGCCGTCGATGATATAGTTGTAGATAGCCACCACGTCGGCAGAGTTAACGTTGCCGTCGGTATCGCCGTCCACATTGGCAGCGGTCTTGTCAACGCCGCTTGCATCGCCATCGATGATATAGTTGTAAACACTTACCACGTCGGCAGAGTTGAGCAGGCCGTTGCCGTCAACATCGCCGTCGGGAGTAGCCTTGGTGATGTGGAAAGTGTAGCTGATGGTAGCCTCGTGGCAGCGGCCGGTGGCATCGGTCTCGCCTCGGATGAGCTGAGCGCTCTTGCCGTTGACGGTAGGCACGAGGTCCTCGCTGAAAGTGTAGTCCTCGCCGCAGGAAACCTTAATCTTGGCAGTGTAGACAACGTCCTCGCGGAAGCTGACGTGGAGCGGAGTCCAGGTAATCTGGCCGCCATACTTGCCGAAGTAGGTGCGGGCAAAGTATCTGCCGGAGGGATTGGGATAGGTGATATAGTCTGCCGGTACCTCGCCAACCACTGGAGCGGGCAGCTCGCAGCTCAGGCTCTCCACGGGCACACCGTCGGCGGGGATAATCGGCGTGGCTTGCCAGCCAAAATGCTGCTCGTCATCGCGTCCGCTGCGGGTGATTCGAACGTCCTGTATTTTTCCGTCGATATAGGTTTGGGGCAGTTCAAACACATAGCCGTTGTCGAGAAATACATCCATCCTTACAAGCCATGACTCGCTGGGAGCGAACTTCTCGTCATGCATGTCAAGCACTCTGCTGAACATGATATACTTTACTGCCACATTCTTCACGCCAGTGGTGGTGGAGGTTACGTCGTAGTCGCCTACCTTGCCTGCCGTGGGCCACTCGTAGTCGGTGATGTCAACGCGATTGACAACGGTGTAGGTCTTGACATTGGCAAAGAAGGAGCTCATGGCCTTGGTGTCGTCGCTATAGAAGGTCTGGTTATACCATTGTACGGAAGGTACATAGAGTGTAACCTTTTCCATGCCTACGAAGGAGCTGGCAAGGGTGGTCCTTGGCGGATACTGGTGATGTATATGGATGGCCAGCTTGGTGTCTACTCCCGGGCTAAGGTGGAAGGCCTTTATGCCGAGCTTGAGGTTATGGCCGTCGCCGTAGATGTCAACGCGCTCAAGGCTGTCGCAGTACTCGAAGGCGGAATTCTCTATGGAGGTTACATTCTCGGGGATGAGCAGATGCTTGATGCTGGTGCCCTGGAAAGCGCCTGCTCCGATGGTTGTGAGGTCGGAATAGAAGTACAGCTGCTTGCTAAAGGCGGAGATGTCTGTAAAAGCCCACATGCCAATCTTTACGGTAGAGGAGGGAATGGCTGAGTTCTTGCATCCCGCCACGAGGGTGTTGGTGGTGGCATCGTAGATTACATTGCAATTCATGTCTGAGTATGTGGTGTTGGCAGCATCCACCTTGATTACGCTGAGGTTGTTGCACCCTTGGGTAAGGCCTTCGCCTATGGAAGTTACATTGGCGGGAATGTTGAGGGTGTCGATATTGGTATAGGCAAATGCATTTCCTCCGATGGTCTGGAGTGCGTCAGGCAGTTTGATCTTGCTTATGCCAGTCTTGTAGAAAGCCGCAGTGCCGATTTTGGTAAGGCCGTTGGGCAGGTTAATCTCGGTGAGGGGCGTCTGGTAGAAGGCATTGCTATATATCTCGGTGAGAGTGGAGGGCAGTTTTACTTCGGTAATCTTGGTGTTCTTGAAGGCGAAGTCGCCTATTGTAGTCAGACCTTCGGCCAGTTCGATGGCAGAGAGTGTACTGCCACTGAAAGCAGAGACTTGGATTGCAGTAACGCTGCCGGGCAGCACTACCTTGTTGACCCGGGAGTTGGCAAAGGACTGAGACTGAATAGCCGTCATGGTTGCCGGAATCTGCAGCACGTCGACAAAGACGGGCTTGGAGTTGGCTTCGCTTTGCGAAACAAAGGCGAAGTTCCTGATGTACTCCAGGTGCTCGGGCAGCTTCGCAATCCTGCACCGGGTGTTGGTAAAGGCGTAGCGTTCAATGCCCGTCACGGTGTAGCCGTCAATCTCCGAAGGCAGGTCAATGTCGCCGCCAAACGTATAGGGCACCGTGCCCTTGGCATCGGCCTGGTCCTGGGCTACGAGCGAGCAGGTCTTGTCTGTTTCACTCAGCACCTTGTAGCTGATCGTGACATTGCCCCCATAACCGGTGGGTACACTGGCAGACTTCACTGTCTGCGCCATCGTCTTGCCGCCTGCCGTCAGCAGGGCAGCAACCATAAGGAATAAAAACTTTTTCATACGCGTATAGTATTGGTTTTGTTAATATTTCCAGAGCAAAATTACACATTTGTGCAAAAATGCCAAAGAATTACATAAAAAAAACGGGTCCTCTATCTCCTTCTATCTCCTTTTATCTCCTTTTAACTCCCTCTATAACCTATAACCAATAACCTATAACCAATAACCTATAACCTTTCATCTATCTCCTTTTAACTCCCTCTATAACCTATAACCAATAACCTATAACCTTTCATCTATTTCCATAATTATCTATAATTTCATTTCTCAAATTTCAAGTTTCAAATTTATTTGTGTAATTTTGCACAAATTTTTTAACTTGTCTGTTACCATGGAAAGAATTCACGGACTTATTGATGCCCCGTTTACGCCGTTTCTTCCTGACGGCGAAGTTAACTATGAGATTATCCCCCGCTATGCCGAGCTGCTGGCTCGCAATGGCCTGAAGGGGGTGTTTATCAACGGCTCCTCGGGCGAGGGCTATATGCTGACTGAGCATGAGCGCATGAGCCTGACCGAGGCTTGGGTGAAGGCTGCCAAGGAGGTCAAGACCCTCGACGGCGAGCCCTTCAAGGTGATAGTACACGTAGGCAGCTGCTGCGTGAAGAACAGTCGCATGCTGGCAGAGCACGCCCAGAGCCGCGGTGCCTGGGGCATAGGCGCCATGGCCAGTCCGTTCCCAAAGATAGGACGCGTGGAGGAGCTGGTGAAGTATTGCGAGGAGATTGCCTGCGGCGCTCCGGACTTGCCGTTTTATTTCTACCATATCCCGGCCTTCAACGGTGCTTATATCTCGATGTATGACTTCCTTAAGGCTGTGGATGAGAGCGGCCGCATTCCCAACCTGGCGGGCATCAAATATACTTTTGAGAGTCTCTACGAGTTTAACCGCTGCCGCCGCTATAAGGACGGCAAGTATGATATGCTGCACGGCCAGGACGAGACTATCTTGCCCTGTCTCTCCATGGTGGGCAGCCCCGAAGAGTTTGCTCAGGGCAAGGTTGCGCTGGGCGGCATTGGCGGCACTACTAACTATAACGGCAGGGTGCTGACGGGCATCATTGATGCCTGGAAGGCCGGCGACATGGAGGGCGCACGCCGCCTGCAGAACTATGCGCAGGACGTAATTGACGTGATCTGCTGCTTCCGTGGCAACATTGTGGGCGGCAAGCGCATCATGAAACTCATCGGCTACGATATGGGTCGCAACCGAACTCCGTTCCAGAACATGACTGACGAGGAGGAGGTACAGCTCCGACAGAAGCTGGAGGCTATCGATTTCTTCAACCATTGCAACCGTTAACAATTGATAGTTGATAGTTGATAATTGATAGTTGATATTGATAGTTAGCGTTTCCTCCGGACTTGGCTAAATTTGCCGCTTCGCTCTCAAAGGCTCCTGCAAGTTTCGCTCCGGCTTCGCCGACGGCAAAAGAGCCGCTCTCTCAAAGAGAGCATTGATCAAGAGCAATTTTTCGCTCAAAGAGAACATTGCTCGAAGAGCAACTTCTCGCTCAAAGAGAACATTGCTCGAAGAGCAACTTCTCGCGATGCCTGCGGCATTCAAATTTCAAATTTCAAATTTCAAATTTCAAATGAAATCAGTTGTCCGCCTTTTTTTGATTGCTGTTTTTGCGCTGTTGTGCCTCGGCATGCAGGCTGCTGCCGACAGGACTTTCAACAGTGCCAGGTTTGGAGCGCTGCCGCAGTTGCAGGTCAACGGTTCGCAGGGCGTGTCAGCCCCCTTTGCCGGGGTAAGCAACGGTCATGTGCTTGTGGCCGGTGGCTGCAATTTTCCCGGTGTGCCGGCTGCCGAAGGCGGCAGGAAGGTGTTCTATAGTGATGTTTATCTGCTTCAGGGCGACAGGGGATGGCAAAAGGTAGGCTCTCTGGCCGACAGCGTAGCCTACGGCGTAAGCGTGAGTGTGCCGGAGGGCGTGGTGATGATTGGCGGCACTAATGGCCGACAGAGCCTGTCGGCGGTTACCCTGCTCAGCTATGACGGCAGCAGGGTGGTGACGGCTGCGCTGCCCAAGCTGCCTGTGGCTCTCGACAATATGGCCGGTGCCTACGGCGGAGGCTACATCTATGTGGCTGGCGGCCAGACAGACGGTGTGGCTGCTAACAGGGCTTACCGCCTCAGGTATCCTGATGGCGGGCAGTGGGAGCGGCTGCCCGATTTTCCGGGCAAGCCCAGGCTGCAGCCGGTGGCTACGGTGCAGAACGGCAGCGAGCGAGCACTCTTCTACCTGCTTGGCGGATACAGCGCTGACGGCACTGACGACGGCGGGGTTTGCTATGACCCGCTCTATAATACATGGCGCACCACGGCCCCTATCGTGGCTGGCGGTAAGCCGGTGGCTCTGGTGGGTGCCAATGCTGTGAATAGCGGCACGTCGTTTGTTGTCTGCATAGGCGGTGTTGACAAGGGCATCTTCGACCAGGCTCTTAAGGGCGCTGAGGCTGACTATATGACTCATGAGCCGTCGTGGTATAAGTTCCGTACTACCTTATTAATATATAATACCATCACCGATACCTGGAGCGAGATGGAGGGTGACACTGCCCTGGCCCGCGCCGGCAGTGCCGTGGTGGACTATGTCAGCAACGGCAAGCACCGCTGGCTGGTGATTGACGGCGAGAGTAAGCCGGGTGTGCGCTCTGCTGAGGCTACCGAGGTGAGCGTAGATTATGATGCCAGCTTCGGGTGGCTCAACTGGGTGGTGCTCATTGTCTATCTGCTGGCTATGCTCGGACTGGGTTTCTACTTTATGCACCGCGAGAAGAACTCCGACGATTTCTTCACCGGCGGTGGCCGCATACCGTGGTGGGCTGCGGGCATGAGCATCTTTGCCACCATGCTAAGCGCTATCACCTATATGTCCATCCCCGCCAAGGCTTACGCTACCGACTGGAAGTATTATCCTATGCAGATTTTTATCCTCATAGTGGCCTTCCCCGTGATTACCTACTTCCTGCCCTTCTTCCGCAGACTTAAGATCAGCACGGCTTACGCCTACCTGGAGCAGCGTTTCTGCTACGGGGTGAGGGCTATGGCCAGTGCACTGTTTATCATCTTCATGGTAGCCCGTATGGCTCTGGTGCTCTTTCTGCCGTCGTTGGCTATGTCGGCAGTTACTGGCATAGACATCTTTGTGTGCATCATCCTTATGTCAGTCATCACCATAGCCTACTGCACCATGGGCGGTATGGAGGCTGTGGTGTGGGGCGACGTGGTGCAGGGCTTCATATTGATAGGCGGTGCATTGTTGGCAGCGGTCTTCCTTGTTACCCAGACGGAGGGCGGCTTCTCCGGATTCTGGGATATCGGTATGGCCAACGATAAGTTTGTGCTCTTTGATTTCAGCTTCGACTTCCGCTCAGCCACATTCTGGGTAATCGTGCTGGGCGGACTGGCCAACAACCTCATCTCCTACACCTCCGACCAGACGGTAATACAGCGCTATATGACCACCAGCAGCGAGAAGGCTGCCTCCAAGAGTATTATCACAAACGGATTTCTGAGCATCTTCGTGAGCATCATCTTCTACACCATCGGCACGGGTCTCTACACCTTCTTCAAGACCCACCCGGAGTCTGTGGACATCACCATGCAGAAGACAGATGCCATCTTCCCCTTCTTCATGATGAGCCAGTTGCCCGCCGGATTGGCCGGACTGCTCATTGCAGCTCTCTTTGCCGCCACCATGAGCACTATCTCAAGCAATATCAACTCCATATCCACAGCCTTCACGATGGATATGTACAAGAAGATGCGCCCCAATATCAGCGACAAGAAAACCCTCAGCGTAGCCCGCTGGACTGGTATCGTGTCAGGCCTTATAGGCACATTGATAGCCATCGTAATGGCGGTAGTGGATATCCAGTCGCTGCTCGACTACTTCAACACTATCCTCGGCCTGCTGACCGGAGCCATAGGCGGTCTCTTTATCATGGGTATCTTCTTCAAGCGCATCAATGCCACCACGTCGCTCATTGGCTTTATTGCCGGCACACTGGCGGTATTCTATATGAACTACTTTACCGATGCCAACTTCCTGCTGTTCGGATTTATCAGCATGTTTGTGTCGGTAGTGGTTGCACTGGTGCTCTCCCTCTTCTGGCATAACAAGAAAGACATCAACGGACTTACCTGGAAGACACTCGAAAAGGAAGCCGATGAATAATATGTAAAACAAACCTCAAAACTTATGATAGATTTCAAGCAACTGGCTCAGCAGTATAAGAGCGAGCTACTCGACAAAGTGTTGCCTTTCTGGCTCAACAACTCTCAGGACCGTCAGTTTGGCGGCTACTTCTCCTGCCTCGACCGTGACGGAAGTGTATATGACACCGACAAGTTTATATGGCTGCAGTGTCGCGAGGTGTGGATGTTTGCCAAACTCTACAATACTGTGGAGAAGCGTCAGGAGTGGCTTGACTGTGCCGTGCAGGGAGCCGGGTTCCTCAAGAAGTACGGTCACGACGGCAACTACAACTGGTACTTCGCCATTGACCGCGAGGGTCGTCCGCTGGTGGAGCCTTACAATATCTTTTCCTACACCTTTGCCGTCATAGCCTATGGCCAGTTGAGCATTGCCACCGGCTCGCAGGAGTATGCCGACATTGCCCGCAAGACTTTTGACATCGTCCTTTCCAGGGTAGATAATCCCAAGGGACGCTGGAACAAAGCCGCTTCCGGAGCACGCGCCCTCAAGACCTTTGACCTGCCGATGATACTCTGCAATGTGTCGCTTGAGATAGAGCCGCTTATCGACCCCGATTTCCTACAGAAGACCATCGACGACTGCATCCATGAGGTGCTGGATGTGTTCTATCGCCCCGAACTCGGACTCATCGTGGAGGCTCTTGGTAAGGATGGTCAGCTTGTGGACTGCCTTGACGGTCGCAAGATGAACCCCGGTCACGCCATTGAGTCCACTTGGTTCCTTATGGACCTCGGCAAGCGTCTCAACCGCCCCGAACTTATCCAGAAAGCAGTAGAGATATCCTTGGCAGAGGTTAAGTATGGTTGGGACGAGAAGTACGAAGGCATCTTCTATTTCATGGACCGTCTGGGCAAACCGCGCCATGAGCTGGAGTTTGACCAGAAACTCTGGTGGGTGCATATTGAGACACTCATCTCGATGCTCAAGGGTTATCAGCTTACCGGCAACAAGGAGTGCCTAGAGTGGTTTGAGCGTATCCATGACTACACTTGGAGCCATTTTGCTGATCCCGAATATCCCGAATGGTACGGATATCTCAACCGTCAAGGCGAGGTGCTGCTGCCCCTTAAGGGCGGTAAGTGGAAGGGCTGCTTCCATGTGCCCCGTGGTCTGATGAACTGCTGGCTGATGCTTGAAGAAATAGCAAACAGATAAGTTATGATTATTGCAAGAATAGACGATGCCGAACGCTATAATGCGCTCCATCCGTTGCTTAAGCCATTGTTTGACTATGTGCGGGAGCATGATTTGTTACACGCTCCGGCAGGGCGCATAGAGTTGCGGGGCGACGATCTCTTTATCAATGTTAACGACTCAGTACTTGTCAGTCGTGAGGAACAGAAACTGGAGGTGCACCGCCGCTATATCGACGTGCACTTCCCCCTCAGCAGTGCCGAGGACTTCGGCTGGCGCCACCTCTCCACATTGGGAGAGAGCGATGCGCCTTTTGACGAAACCAACGACTTTGCGCTTTACACTGCTCCTGCCGACAAGTGGTTTACGCTTTGTCCTGGTGAGTTCTGTATGGTGTGGCCTGATGATGCCCATGCCCCGGTGGTCAAGCCAGCTGATGCTGCTGGCTCAGACATCCGCAAGCTGGTGGCCAAGATACGCATCTGATAACTCCCAATTCCAAGCCTCTCCCTAACCCTCCCCTCAAGGGAGGGAACCCTGGCGCCAGAGTTCTCCCCTTGAGGGGGAGTTAGAGGGGGCCCTCCTAACTCCTAACTCGTAACTCCTAACTCAAATGACACTTGACCCGCGCAGTGTGGTGATGGCCGACACCCTTGAGGGGTTAGGCACTGATGCCTTATCTCGTTATTATGTCTTGATTCTTTGTCTTAAAGGCACTGCCTGCTTTATGTTTAACAAAAGCAAGTACGTCATCCGCAAGGGTGATGCCGTTGCCATCGTGGTGGGAGAGATGGTGCATGATGTGACATGGAGTGCCGACCTCATGGTCAAGGTGGCGTATATCAGTCCTGAGCTGATAGCCCTCAGTACACCGTCGCAAACCAATTTTGGCATGAGTGGTTTTGTGACCCTTTTCCATCACCCTGTGGCCCATCTGATGGAGAGAGAGCAGAAATCATGCCTCCGGCAATTCATGGAGCTGGAGCGCCGGTTGAAGATGACCTATCACTACTTCTACTGGGAGTGTGTGATAATGGTTCTTCAGGGATTCTATTACGATATCTACAATGTGCAGTACAGAATTTACGGCGATGAAATGATGCCGCTGCAGAGTGCCAATATAGTCGGGCAGTTCATCGATATGTTGCGCAACGGCGATTACCGTAAGTATCGCCAGATGGCCTATTATGCCGACAAGTTGAACATATCTTCCAGGCATCTGTCGGAGGTGGTTAGCAAAAACACCGGCATCACCCCAAACCGCTGGATAAACATGATGGTAAGTCTTGACATCTCCCACGAACTGCGCAATTCCACCATTTCCATTAGTGAAATAGCATATAAGTTTCATTTCTCTTCGCTGTCTTACTTCGTTCGTTTTGTGCAGAAGAATCTCGGTGCAACTCCCACGGATATCAGGGGGCGCCATCATGTAAAACAGGAGGAAAAATATTGCAAATAAGACTCTTGACAGTATTAAAAAATCTTAAGCGGTCAAAAAATGAAATAAAAACCGAAAAATGTGAAAATTCGCTTAGGCAAAATTTAGGTACTTTTGCACCGAAAGTTCTTTTTTTATCAAATACAACCATGAATACTTTCGGAAAATTGCCGCACGGTCTTGAGCCGGAGAGCAGAAATAGCGTCTTGGAAGAGAGGCTCGACAAGCTCGCTAAGGAAACGGATTTTTATTTGCAGCCAGACATTAACATGGACGAGGTGGCTCTTCGTCTTGCCACTAATCGCACCTATCTGTCGCGCATGATTAATCAGAAGAAAGGATGCAGTTTCAGTGACTACATCAACGAACTTCGTTTGGAAAAGGCCTATAGCCTCTTCTCTACGCCCGGCTATATGCGTAGCCACAGCATTGGTGACCTGGCAGAGGGTAGCGGCTTTGCATCGGTGGCTACGTTCCGTCGTGCCTTTGTTAAGAAGTATGACGAGACACCGCTTTTCTATATAAACAAATACGGTTTCAAGAAATAGCGTGGTGCAGGTTTAGGCCTGTGTATGCCGAAACGGCGAGGGAGTACCCGTACACGGTGCGCCTTCGCTGTTTTTTCTTTCTCTGTGTAATATTTTGCCAGCAAGGGTTTTATTGCTAACTTCGCACCTGCAATGTATATAGCATGACACATGTTAATAATTTGCCATTATGAAAAAGAATGCAGTTAAAGTGCGAAAGAGATTACTCCTTGTTTTTTTGTCGCTCTTTCTGTCCATCGGTGCTACGGCGCAGCAGTCTTTGGTCAGTCCGCTGCGTATGATAGAGGCAGACAGCGTGGAGCTGTATGACTTTTTCTGGTGCGATGCCGCCAGGTGGGCTGACACCGTAGCATGCGACAGCGTTAGGGCTTGGCCGTGGCAGCCTGCAAAGTTGGACTCCGTGCAGCTTACAGCCAGAGTGGCAGAGTGGGAAGGTAGGCTTCGTACTATGAGACTGCAGGGCACTATGACTGACACATTGCGCAGTGTGAATGATGTCTTGCCGATGCTGTGCGAAAGTGTAGAGCTGGGCCTGCAAACCCGCGAGGCACGTTTTTTTGACGTGGCGGAGAGGATTCTGGCAAATCCCGTGATGAGAATGAAGAATTTCTACGAGTCGTGGAAAACCGGCCATAGTGAGTTGGCTGGTGTGCTGCGTTCGGTGGGCAGCGTGGCCTACGCCACTCAGGCTCACGATGTATATATAAATATGTTTGTGCGTAGCAATGTCCATGTGGTTAACGACGACATAGATTTCTATATGCAGGTGTTCAACGGAAGCCCGTGGTATAACGACACTAGCATCCGCATCACCAAAGATATGAACCCCATTGAGGCGACTGCTGACACGGTGCTGTCGCACTATCAGCGTCTGATAGTGAGAGAGGAGGCCGCCCCTGACAGTGTTGACATCAATTTCCACATACGCATACCCTCATGGGCTAACAGCCAGAACATGCTGCCCCGTTACACGGTCAGGGCAAAGAGGCAACCGGTGATCTTCTATGTCAACGGCTCAGTGGTAATGCCCCAGATGGAGAAAGGCTATGCCGTCATTCGTGGTCGCTGGGCTGTGCATGATCTTATCACTATCAAGATGCCCACCCCCATATTGCGAGTGTCAGACCGTGAGACTCCCGGTATGGTAGCCTTGCAGCGGGGACCGATAGTGTATAACTCCACTAGCATGTTAAGCGACATAGTGTTTGATGCCGCCAGTCCTGTCAGACATTATTTTGACCGTGACGTCAACGCTATCGTGCTTCAGGGTAACATTGAAAGCCGATATGGTAAGGTAAAGAACGACTTCGTTCCTTACTACGGGATATTACATGACAGAATTTTTGTGCAAGCTAAATAGGTTTGGCATACTTCTTGCTTAAAGTTTGTTTGCAGCGTTGAGTTCGCTGCAAACAAATGGAAAAACTTATAAACCTAAAAAACAATAAGCAATGAAACTAAAACCATTAGCAGACAGAGTTCTGATTAGTCCGGCTCCCGCTGAGACCCAGACTGCAAGCGGTATCATCATTCCCGATACTGCAAAAGAGAAACCCCTTCAGGGCACGGTAGTTGCCGCCGGTGAAGGCAAGGAAGACGAGAAGATGATTCTCAAGGCAGGTGACCAGGTGCTTTATGGCAAGTACGCCGGCACCGAGATAGAATTTGAGGGCGAGAAATACCTCATCATGCGCCAGAGTGACGTAGTGGCAGTAATTGAATAGAAGAGAAGTAAGGAAAAAAGGAGAAAAAGGAGTAAGGAGTAAGGGAGTAAGTTATTTAGTCAATGACTAGTTCTTTCAAAGATATCATCGCGTGGCAGAAGGCTCACCAGTTTGTCCTGCTTGTTTACAAGGCAACAGCGTGCTTTCCCGATTGCGAGAAGTTTTCTTTGGTCTCTCAGTTTCAGCGTGCCGCGGTTTCAATACCTGCCAATATTGCAGAGGGATACCGCAAGGATGGTGTGGGAGACAAACTCCGTTTCCTTAATATATCTCAAGGTAGCCTTGAAGAGTGTCGCTATTATATTTTGCTTTCCAAAGACTTGGGATACATCTCCGAAGAAACTTATAATATTCTACAGGAAAACATAGAAGAGACAAGCAAACTACTAAACGCCTATTATACTGCAATACGCAGTAATCATGGAAGATAATCAATCAACTTTGGGTAAGGAAGTATTGGAGCAGTGAGTAATCAACTTACTCCTAATCTCCTCACTCCTTACTCCTAAAAAACAAAAAGCTATGGCTAAAGAAATAAAATATGATGTTAATGCCCGCGAGATGCTCAAAGCTGGAGCCGATGCGCTGGCTAATGCAGTGAAAGTTACGCTGGGCCCCAAGGGTCGCAACGTTGTTATTGATAAGAAGTTTGGCGCTCCCAAGATTACCAAGGACGGTGTGACCGTAGCCAAGGAGATTGAACTGGAAGATGCCTTTGAGAATGCCGGCGCACAGCTTGTGAAGAGTGTGGCCAGCAAGACTGGCGATGATGCTGGCGACGGTACCACCACAGCTACCGTTCTGGCTCAGGCCATCCTTTCTGAGGGTATGAAGAATGTGGCTGCCGGTGCCAACCCACTCGATGTGAAGCGCGGTATCGACAAGGCCGTCGCTAAGGTGGTAGAGTCTATCAAGAGTCAGGCTGAGCAGGTAGAGGACAATTATGACAAGATTGAGCAGGTTGCCACTATTTCTGCCAACAACGACCCTGAGATTGGTAAGCTCATAGCCGACGGTATGAGGGCTGTAACCGTTAATGGTGTTATCACCATAGAGGACGGCAAGACCAACGAGACTCACCTCAAGACGGTGGAGGGTATGCAGTTTGACCGCGGCTATCTGTCGCCTTACTTCGTAACCGACACCGAGAAGATGGAGTGCGCCATGGAGAAGCCCTACATCCTCATCTACGACAAGAAGATTTCTACTCTTAAGGACTTCTTGCCCATCTTGGAGCCCGCCGTACAGACTGGCCGTCCGCTGCTCGTAATAGCAGAGGATGTTGACTCCGAGGCTCTAACTACCCTCGTTGTTAACCGTCTGCGCACCCAGCTCAAGATATGTGCTGTCAAGGCTCCGGGCTTCGGCGACCGTCGCAAGGCTATCCTCGAGGACATCGCCATCCTTACTGGTGGCGTAGTCATCAGCGAAGAGAAGGGTCTCAAACTCGAGCAGGCCACTATTGATATGCTCGGTACAGCTGAGAAGGTAACTGTCAACAAGGATAACACCACTATCGTCAACGGTGCCGGCGACAGCCAGCTTATCAAGGACCGTATCAACCAGATCAAGTCAGAGATTGCCAACACCACTTCTTCCTATGACAAGGAGAAACTGCAGGAGCGTCTGGCAAAACTCAGCGGTGGTGTATGCGTGCTTGAGGTAGGAGCTTCTTCCGAGACAGAACAGAAGGAGAAGAAAGACCGTTGCGACGATGCCCTCTGTGCTACCCGTGCAGCCATTGAGGAAGGTATCGTAACTGGTGGTGGCGTAGCATATCTTCGCGCACAGGAGACACTGGCTGGTCTTGAGGGCGATAATGCCGATGAAACTACAGGTATCAACATTATCCGTCGTGCCATTGAGGAGCCGCTCCGCCAGATTTGCCACAACGCAGGCCTTGAAGGCGCAGTAATTGTTAATAAAGTACGCGAGGGTAAGGGCAACTTCGGCTTCAATGCCAAGAAGGAAGTCTTTGAAGACCTTCGTGCAGCCGGTGTGGTAGACCCAGCCAAGGTTACCCGTGTAGCCCTGGAGAATGCAGCCTCAGTAGCAGGTATGTTCCTCACCACAGAGTGCGTAATCTGCGACAAGAAGGAGGAAACTCCTGCCATGCCGATGCCCGCAGGTGGCATGGGCGGCGGAATGATGTAAATGATAAGGAGTAAAGGAGTAAGGAGTAAAGGAGTAAAGGAGTAAGGGAGTAAGGGAGTAAAGGAGTTAAGTCGATACTCCGCGACTCCGCAACTTTGCAACAATAAAAAACTCTGAGTCGAGTCCCCTCTATCCCCCCTCACGGGGAGGCAGAGGGGGCTTTTGTTCTCTTTTCTCTTTTCTCTGTTATCTGACTCAGACAGGAACCCCTGCGGAGCCGGGTTAGGGACGGGGCTTGGAGTCAGAGGGGCTTCCCTTCCAAAAGAGTGCCGGCAAGAAAAATTAAACAGTGTAGATTAATTTTGGCTGTAAGACTGCGGAGTTATGAAAATAATCCGTATCTTTGCCCAAAGTTAATCACTGTTTTAATCCTCGGGTAGGGCAGTATCGGAGCAGCGAGTAATCAACTTACTCCTAACCTCCTTACTCCTTACTCCTAAAAAATAAGAACCAACTGGAGTTGAAGTCAGGAATTGCAGCGAGTAATCAACTTACTCCTAACCTCCTTACTCCTTACTCCAATAACTAATCACTAACCCCTAACAACTATGAACAAGAAATTTATTTGCACCGTGTGCGGCTATGTACACGAAGGACCCACCCCCCCCGAGCGCTGCCCCCAGTGCGGCGTGCCCGCAGCCAAGTTTAAGGAACTCAAGGAAGACGCCGTCAACTATGCTGCAGAGCATACTTTGGGCGTAGCTAAGGGTTGCGATGATGAGATGATTACTGATCTCAATGCCCATTTCAAGGGCGAGTGCAGTGAGGTAGGCATGTATCTGGCCATGTCGCGCCAGGCCGACCGCGAGGGCTATCCCGAGATTGCCGAGGCTTTCAAGCGCTACGCTTTTGAGGAAGCCGAGCATGCTGCCAAGTTTGCCGAGCTGCTGGGCGATGTCGTTTGGGACACAAAGACCAACCTGGAGAAGCGTGCCGCTGCTGAGGCCGGAGCTTGCGAGGACAAGACCCGCATCGCCAAGCGTGCCAAGGCTCTCAATCTCGATGCCATCCACGACACCGTACACGAAATGGCCCGCGATGAGGCACGTCACGGACAGGGCTTTGCCGGCCTCCTCAAACGCTACTTCGGCAAGTAAGAGACAGGGAGAGACATACACTTGGGATGAAACATCTGCTTGCTATAATAACAATGGCCGTGACTATCCTGGCCCAGGCAGATGATATCTACAGGGAAGACGTAAATGCTGACAATGCGGTTAACAGTGCCGACATTGTCAGCATTTATAATTATATTCTCAGTGGTGAGGGGCTCACCTTCGATGCCGCCGATGTTAACGGCGATGGCAGTGTCAATAGCGCCGACGTGGTCAGCATATATAATGGTATCATCTCCGGCCGCAAGATAGTCAATGACTTTAAGCCCCATTATGAGACCGCCGCTGCCACCCTGGCTCCAGGCGGACGGTTGCGGCTCTCCGAGCACTATGTGCGCAAAAACTCCCATATCCATGCCACCCTGCGCCTCACTGAGGGCTGCCTTTCTGAAGGGACAGTCACCGTAGGGCGAGGCTACGATGCATGGTATGGTGCTTACCTGCAGATAGATGCCGACAGTGTGCGTCTCTTTCGTCGCACTGAGAGCGAGGAAATACGGGTGCGCACAGAGGCCCACGGCCTGATACTGGCCGATAGTCTCAGTGTCAGCATTGACTGCATAGACACCAAGGCGACCATAGTCCTGAGTGCCGGAGGCCGCACCTACACTTTCACCCATAGCTGGAATGGCGGCGGCGCCCCCTTTCTGCTCAACCAGACCGGCCACCCTCTGCAGGCAACCATCCTCTATGCCAACCCCGACTTCCTCTGCGATATCTGGCTGCTGGGCGACAGTTACCTTACCACCTCTGGCAACCGCTGGATTTATTATATCGGGCAGCATGGCTTCGGCCCTTGGCTGGCTGATCACTGTGCCGCCAACACCGGCGAAAAGGCGCTGCGCGACTTCAAGGCTGCCCTCCGTATGGGCACACCCCGCTATGCCCTCTGGCTGATAGGTATCAACGACCGCGGCGACATTGACGCTCCCACCAGCCGCTGGCTTGCTGCAACAAAGGAGTTTATCTCCATCTGTGAGGCCAACGGCATTACCCCCGTGCTCCAGACCATTCCCAATACCTTTATCACCAGTCTCCAGCAGCTAAAGACTCATCAGTATAAGACAGACTGGATTCGTTCCAGCGGCTACCGCTATATTGATATCGCCGCCGCCATAGGTTCAAAGCCCGATGGCACTTGGGCAGAGGGCATGCAGGGTCCCGACGGCATCCATCCCACAGCTGAGGGTGCCATGGTCATGGCGGAGCAGGTGCTCAAGGATTTTCCCGAAATCGTTAACCAATAACCGTTAACCATTGACCATTGACTATTGACCATTGACCGTTAGCCGTTAACCGTTAATCGTTTGCCGGTGGATTTCCTTACTTGGCGTGTGGCCGTAATCTGATCGCGTGCAAGTTTGTGCTGAGCCCGTCAAAGCAAAAACTAATCGCGTCGAGCCGTAATCTAATTGCGCTGAAATGAAATCTAATCGCGCTGAAATGAAATCTAATCGCGCCGAAACTGACCATTTCTGCGCGATTAAAATTTTTGTCTGCGGATTTATTTGCTTTTTTTGTGTGATTAAAATAAGTATCGCCAGTTTTCTTACACTTTATTGACGTTAGATTAGCTTTTGTGATATCTTGGTTCAGAGGGATATTGCTATCCGTTTTTGATTTCTTTGCCTAATAATCAACAAGCCCATGCGAGTAGCAAAAGTTTGCTCGCTGATGTGCATCTTTCCCCGACAAATCGACGTGGGGGAGCGGAAAAAAGGATGAAAACGAAAAAAAAATATAAAGAAATACCTTTGAAACAGAAAAATGACGTAATTTTGCAAAAATGTTTCTGCTAATAAAGTCTCAGTGCGTGACGGGGGTGTAATGAAAAGCCGCTAACCGGTTACTCGCTGGGTCAACCGTCAAACTATGAGAAAAAATCTATTTTGCCTGAAGATTTCAGCCGTTCTTTTTGTTCTCGCTCTTATGTCACAGTGGGGTAGGGCTGAGATTGTTACTTCCATCGACTCTAAGGCAGCCCTGTTAGCTTTTGCCGCCTCTGTCAATGGCGGTGAAGATTATGGGAATGTCAATGTCTATATGGCTGCCGATGTTGATTTGAATAATGAGTCGTGGACTCCCATCGGCACCCCCTCCCATCCTTTCAAGGGCCATTTTGAGGGGTGGGGGCATAAGGTCAGCAATCTGACTGTCAGTGGTGGTGTCACCGATTATGTGGGGTTGTTCGGCTATGTTGACGGCGGCAGCATCCGCGATGTGGCGGTAGTGTCAGGCGCAGTCAGCGGCGGCAGTTACATAGGCGGTATCTGCGGCTATGTTGCCAACAGCGGCGAGATCAGCAGCTGCTACAGCGAGGCCAGCGTCAGCGGCTCTCAGTATGTGGGCGGCATCTGCGGCTATTTTGCCGGCTATGAGATTAGCGACTGCTATAGCACCGGCGATGTTAAGGCCAGCGTCAGCGGCTCTCAGTATATGGGCGGTCTTGTAGGTCAGGTTTATCTGGGTGATGTAAGGTTCTGCTATTTTTCCGGTAGTATAGATTACCGTCCCAGTGTTCAATACTACGGCTCCTTGGTGGGTGATGTGAAGAATTCCAACGCTTCTACGATAGATGTTGAGAACTGTGCGTACAAGACTGACGACGCAAACCCTGACTATACCCCGCTTGCCATTGGGTGCAATGAAGCCGAGTCCCCCACCGATGGCGACAACAAGCAATTTGACGCCACCCAGATGCAGAAGGCAGAGAGCTGGGCAGGGATACTGAACACCGTGACATACAACGCGGCATGGAAGATTGCCGACGGCAGCTATCCGCAGCTAAGCTCTTTCCTTAAGAACGAGCCTATTACCTTTAACTTTACCAGCGAGAAGAAATGGCTGACCATCGTGCCCAATGGCAACTATGCCGTGCCTGCTGGCATGAAGGCGTATATCGTGACCGGCGTTGATGTGGCAAGCAGCACAGTTTCGCTGCGCAGTGTGAGCACTCTCAACGAGGGACGTGCGGCGCTGGTGTGGAGCGACGGCGGTGAAAGCATCACGGTCAGCAGCACCCAGGGTGCTCTGTCTGACTACAGCGCCGACCAGTGGCTGAAAGGGTCCCACGTGAGCCCCGTCGTGTTGAAAGGCGACAAGACTGAGTATGTGCTGAGCGGCGGAATTTTCCAGAGGGCAAAATCCGGCACCCTCGCCCGCGGCAAGGCCTACCTGAAGGTGGGCGCCAGCGTCAGCGGCAGCAGCAGCCTCAAGGTAACCATCGAGGATGACGACCCCACAGGTGTAAGTCAAGAATCAATGGTCAATGGTCAATGGTCAATGGTCAATGGTCAATCAATTTACGACCTCAGCGGACGCAAAGTCAGTGGCCAGCCGGCAAAGGGCCAGGTATATATCAAGAACGGAAAGAAAATCATAATACGATGAAAAGGAAATATTTCACCCCCTCGGCAGAGGAAGTTAAGATACAGGCATTGTCTTACCTCGCTGCGTCGGGAGAGACTATACGAATGAAGACTTACACCCAGGCAGAAGACGATGATGATCAATCATGGTTTAACCCCAATTTCGCCGACTGACGGCGGCGCTCCGACTCCTTCTGCCCCGACAATAACAGAATAACAGGAAAAAAGAAATAAAAAACAATAACATCATGAGACATTTCAGACATTTGCTGTGGCTATGGCTGCCTCTGCTGCTGGCCGCCCCTAAGAGTGCCCAGGCATCCGACGGATTTGAGACGGATGCCAACTTCATGGTTACCTACATGGGCAACGGAGTGATTCACTTCCGACTCCTGTTCCTCGACTGCGGTAAACTCAACTACTACATGACACGCAAGGACGGCGTGCGCAACGACGGTGTGCTGGTATATATGACCTACAACGACGCCAACGGCACTGCAAGAACAGTCAACGCGTTTCAGCTCTATTGTCCGTCAAACCCCTCCGACGATAACAGCTATGCGAACATGAAGATTAAGAACATCCAGAAGGATGCCGTCTTGGTGATGACTAACCCCCACTCTGGCAACCAAGACGCATACGGCGGATGTCCTATCACGGCCGACAACCAGCCTCACGACTATCAGGTGAAGAAGAGCACGGGCTACGGACTGAAATACATAGAGTTTGATTACTACCTGCCCCCCTCGTATGCAGGACTTAGCATCAACTTCAACATCGACGGACCTACCGCCTCGTATGGCAAAGACCTGACCTACCAGCCATTGGTGGGCAATCCCGTGGTTATGCCCCATCTGCCCGACACATACATCAGCGACCCCGTGTTTATGCCCAGCGGAAAGAACATGGGATACTACCAGATGATAGCATCCAACTCCACGGGCGAGAAAATGAAAATCACCAGTGTGACGGAGCTCGACAAAAACGGTAACACAGTGAAGGACATCACCAGCCAATGCCAAGCCGATGAAGATGGCTACGGCATACTGCTGCCCGCCAGATACTACACCTACTGGGCACAGGTGGATGCGCAGATACCATACAGCAAATTCCATTTTGTCAACGTGAGGACTCAGCGCGTGACGCTGCAGGCATTCCACAACCCCGCCGACTTCAACCTAAGAGCCAACTGGGGCAACAACGGTTCATCGGTACTTACATGGAGTGTGCCCCACCCCGAAGAAGATGACGCCCTCTCTACCGACGTGCTCGCCGTAGAGCGACAGCTATATGACAGCAACACAGGCAAGGTAGACGACTGGGAGGTGCTCGACCAGGTAGTGATGGAGAAAAACAAGAGCAACTACCAATACACCGACTCCACCACGGGCTGCTACGGCACACCCGACTTTAACAGCGTGCGCTACCGCCTATACCGATACAGCATAGGCCCCGAGGAGAAATACATCTCCACTGCCGATATGGGCAGAAAGAGCACGCAGGTCAGCTACAGGCCCATCAAGATAACATCTGCCACAGGCAGGGAAGGCAAGGTGACCATCAAATGGAGTGAGACAGGCAACGAATACGACGGCGTGAAGCGATTCCTGCCCAAGGATGCCAGGCTCACGCTTATACGCACAGCCCACTACTTCCGCAACGGGCAGAGAGAGAGTATTGAGACAGAGAAAGACATCACCGACAGCCTGAAAGCCGGGGCGCACACCATCATCGACATGGGCTTTGCGCCATGCGCGCAGTATGAATACGCCATGGTCATTACGCCCAACGACCCCGCCAGAGTGATGAAGCCCGATACCGTGAGGGTGCCCACCGTGATGGAACCCGTGACAGAGGTATACTCTTTAGGCAACTTCGAGGCTTCGATAGGCTATCAGGACAAGATACACCTGACGTGGGACATCGACCGCACGGCATTCAGCGACGTGAAGCTGTACCGCAACACAGCCAACAGCAACTTTGACAATAACGACGAATGGGAGGAGATACCGTTTGACAACAAGCTGATGTACTACGACGACTTCAGCGTCACTGCCGGCCTGACCTACCAGTATAAGTTGTCAGCCACATACGAGTGCACCAACGGAATACACACCCTCTCAGTCAAAGCCAAGGGCTCGCGCCGCACCACAGGCCGCATCTCTGGCTACGTTACGTATACCGACGGCACGGCACTCAGCGGCCGTACCGTATTGCTGCTCAACAACTACGGCACTACCGTAGGCAGGATGACCACCGACGATGCCGGCTTCTACGAATTCCCTGACGTGGAATACAGCAACAAGGCTTACACCGTCAGTGTGCAGGGCAACAGCTCCGACTACATTCAGTCCTCCTTCAAGGTGTTTGTGAACGCCGACGAGCCGTTCCACACCGAGAAGAACTTTATCTACACCAACTCCGTTGACATTGACGGATATGTATATTTCGAAAAGACCACAGTGCCTGTGTATGGCGCCGTGTTCAAGGCCGACGGCAAGGTAATCACCGACAAGAGTGGCAAGCCCGTCACCTCCGACAACGACGGCCATTTCACCTTCAAGGTTATCCCGGGCACCAAGAAACTGGAGGCATCTAAAGAAGGACACATCTTCATGTTTGACGGCGTATACTCCGACAACAAGGGCAATGCCATCACCATCAAGGAGAACGTGGCAAGCCTCTACTTCTGGGACCAGACCAAGGTACGCACCGTAGGACGAGTGGTGGGCGGCCAAGACCAGGGCGACAAGCCGTTGCTGCTTGGCAAGTCGCAGAATAACCTCGGCGACGAGCTGCGCATAGTGCTGGAGCTGGAAGGCAACCAGCGTTCGTGGATGGTGAAAGACCCGCTGGATGCCACCTACGTCATTAAGCGCGACACCTTCCAGCACGAGGCAGCCGGCGCCGACCATCTCAGCCGCATGATTACCGAGCGCCACCGCGTGGTGATAGAGCCCGACAAGCAGACAGGCGAATATATCGCCGACCTGCTGCCCACTCGCTACAAGGTGATAGAGGTATCGGCCAACGGCTATCCATCACTCTTCCAGGGCGGCAAGGTGTCGGAGATACTCGACCTCACCGACAGTCTCACCACACGCCAGATAGACGGCGACGCCAAGCGACCCTACCGCGCCATCTACTCGCGCATTTACAGATGCGAGCCCTCGGTGAGCATCTGCGAGACTACAGCCAAAAACGAGACGCTGCCCTATGTGGGCCGCAGCTCCTACGTGGAGAGCACTGAGCAGGGCGGCACAGTCACCGTGCCCATCTACGACGCTGCCACCAAGACCTATACCTTCGGCTATCCCGTGCTCGACGTAGGCAACCACTACTTCCGCATCAAGGCAACTGAGAACTATTACTACAACGGCATAGCCTCCGGAGTGTGCGACTCAGTGCCACTGCGCGGCGGCAAGGTGAAGATATACGACGACTTCGCCGCTGAGCAAAGCGACACCCTCTGCGACCTCGCCCAGGACGGCACCGTAACGCTGCTCATCGACGTGGCCAACACCGTGTATGACGTGGAGGGCACCAACGCCCTGCGCCACCTCGATGTTACTCTCGAGCATGACGGCCAGTTCATCGACGGCCAGAGTCTCAAGGCATTCGTGATGGGCTCTCAGAGCGTCACCGACGACGTGGTGAGTGCCGACTGCGTGCTGCAGCTGCAGGGAGTGCTGCGCGACCCACCGGGTAGCAAGAGCTACTCGTGGATTGACAGCGAGACAACCTACACCAGCGACTTCAAGTATGAAGCCTACGGCAAGATAAACCTCTCGATAGGCGTTGACATCACCAAGGGCGTCGACCTCATGAACGGTGCATACGCATCAAGCATCTGGACGGGCACGCAGAACAGCAGCGGCACAGCCATATCCATTTCGCCTAAGACAATACCCATCATCGGCGTAGGACGCACCTACGAGGGACACTCTCAGTTCACCCTCAATGAGCGGCTCCAGACAAGCGACGAGCCCGACCACGTGGGCGCAGGTGCCGACATCTACTACGGCTACGAACTCGTGGCAGCAGCCCGCTGCATACGCAATGTGAGGGCTGTCAACGAGACAACGTATAAGTATCTGAACAGCCTCGGCCTGTTCGACGGCTCAGAGGGAGCATGCCATCTCATACAGAAAGGCCAGAACGCCAACGGCATACCCTACTACCTCATCAGCGACTACGACTACTCGATAGGCCCCAAGGCAAAGTCCAACTTCCACTACACGCAGGACTACATCCTCAACACCCTCATACCCAAGCTGACGCAGATACGCAACAGTTATATATATAAAGGTACGCGCGCGGAGGCTCAGGCCAAGGCCAACGCCACTATGAGCAATGTGTTCCTCTCGCTGCGCGACGAGAGCGACCCGCGCTTTGCACAGGACAACCTCGACGACACGCTGCAGTATATCTCCATCGACCGCTACGACCAGTATCGCGACCGCCTCAACTACGAGGTCATCACTCCGGAGTATGTGCAGATACTCGGTCTGCAGAGCCAGCTGGCCGACAGGGCTATGATGCAAGACTCGGTGCGCATCATGAACCGCAAGATTACTCAGTGGCAGTATCTCATCGCACTCAACGAATACGAGAAACTCAATGCCATCCAGACCATCGACCGCGTTGACCGCAGCACCATGGACTACACTTCCGGCACTCCCTACGAGGTGAAGGACAACAACTTCTATCTGGAGAACCACAGCGTATCGGGCGGCACAATGATTAACCACAGCGAGTCGCTCGCCACCCAGGTCATCGACGACTGGCAGGTGCCGCTGTTTGGATACGACATCACCAATGTGGGGCAGGAAGAGAGCGACAAGTTTATCAGCAACCTGGTGAGCGGCATCATGAGTGTCGGCTCCGACGCCACCAACTCGATGGCTAAGAATATCAAGGCTATCGAGAAGAAGTTTGGCAGCGACCAGATAGCGCTCTATAATCAGGATACGATGAAGGTGTCGTTCAATCGCGACGACCTAGGCAAGCTCGACAAGATGAAAGACCTTGCCGAAAGCCTCAGCGGCAAGACTGACGTGCATGTCAAGGCGGGAGGCTTTGTGCTGAACGTGAAGATTTACCCGCAGGTAGAAGCTAACTACAATGTCACCAACAACGAGAACACCAGCACCACCGTCCACCGCGGTTATCAGCTGCAGACAGGTCCCGACGAACACCTAAGTGTCGATGTATATCACGACGTGACGTCCATAGTGAGCTCCACCACCACTTCGGGCAAGGCGAAGGCGTCCAGAAAACTATCGTGCGGCAACTATATCTTCCGCACCCTCGGCGGCGCCACCCGATGTCCGCATGAAGCACAAGAGGTGACTCACTTCTACGTCCAGGGCAGCCCCATATCCAATGCCACGGCACAGGTGGAGAAGCCACGTATCACCGTGGAGAAACATATCATCAGCGGCGTGCCCTACGGCGAGACTGCCAAGTTTAACCTCGTGCTCAGCAACGAGGGCACCGTGAGGGATGAGGGCAGCTTCGACCTCGTGCCTATCGACGCCACCAACCAGCTCGGTGCCTCGCTCTACATCGACGGTGCACCGCTGGGCAGCGGACGCTCGGTAGTAGTGCCTTTCGGCACCGGTATGGTGAAGGTGCTCGAGGTAGCCACAGGCCTTGTAGATGACTACGAGAACATACGTCTGGCGCTGCGCTCACAGTGCGACCCCTCGGTGGCCGACACTGTAAGTCTGTCTGTGCACTTTACACCCATTGCAAGCCCCATAGCCGTGATAACACCGCAAAACAAATGGGTGCTCAACACCAACTCCGCTCAGGACAGCCGCGGACGCTACTACCTGCCTGTGAGCCTCAATGGATTTGACGTCAACTTCCGCAACTTCGACCACGTGGAGTTGCAGTATAAGCAGACCAACGAGCCCGAGGCCAGATGGACCAACCTCTGCAGCTACTATAGTAACGACAGCCTCTTTGCCAAAGCCGCGGGCACCAAGGCAATGATTGACGGCGGCACCATCACTACGTCGTTCTTCGGCGATAGCGACCCCGTGGAGCTCAACTACGACCTCAGAGCCGTGACATACAGCCGCCTGGGCAATGACTTCGTTACCAACAGTTCCGCTGTGCTCTCAGGCATCAAGGACACTCGCCGACCTGACATATTCGGCTCGCCACTGCCTGCCAATGGCATCCTCGGCGTAGGCGATGACCTCAAGCTGGTGTTCAGCGAGCCTATCAATGCTAACCGACTGCTCAGCACCAATAACTTCCGCGTGACGGGCGTGCCTAACAATACGGACATCAATATATCTACCTCCGTGGTGTTCACATCCACCGGCGGCTACCTCACCACCGAGGCCGAGCGTAACTTCGCCGGCGGCGACTTCACCGTTGATATGATGGTGAGGCCCGTCCTCAGGGAGAATACGCCCATGGAGCTGTTCCACTACGGCCCCGAGGATGACGGGTTCTCCTTCTTCCTGAACAAGAACGGGGCTCTGGCGGCCAGATTCTACAATATCACCAGCGGCAAGACTGAGAGCAAAGTATTCACCGCCAGTGGACCGAAGGTTGACTGGAGCGTGTTCCGCCGAGTGGTGATGACCTACAAGGCCGAGGAGGGCGCGCCCCGCTTCTATATCGACGGGGTGGAGCAGAAGCTGACCGCCGCCGACCGCATTGAGACCTATACGGGTAAGGGTGTGCTCACCTTCGGCAAGGGCAACCGCTATGCCGTACCCTATGAGGGTAGCATGGTAGAGGCACGCCTGTGGACCAAGGCGCTGACGGACGAGGAGATAGCCGTCACCGACAAGACGCTCTACGGCTACGAGGTGGACCTCTGTGACTACTATCCCATGAACGAGGGCATCGGCGAAGAGATAGAGGACAAGGCGCAGGGTGCCACACTCATCATGAAGAACGGCGTAAGCTGGGCTACACCCGAGGGACGCTCCCTCTATGTCAACGGCCGCAGCAACGTCCGACTCAAGCCCGAGATATTTGAAAACTGCACCGCCACCAAGAGTTACACCCTGGGTCTCTGGTTCAGGGCAAACGAAAGCCTCAACAGCAACTTCGCCATCATGGCCTCAGGCATCGGCGACACCACTGAGGTGGAGCCTGTCGACAAGCTCTTTATCGGTGTGAAGGACCATAAGCTCACGGTCAGCAACAATACTACTGCAATAACGATGGACCGCAGCTACTGCGACGACCAGTGGCACCAGCTCACCCTCGTGGTGGACCGCCCCGCCAACCTCGCCTCAGTGTACGTGGACGGTCAGCTCACCGGACAGGCGGCGGCCGCCAATATTGGCAACCTCTTCGGCAGCTTCTATCTCGGCTCATGCCAGTATCAGACCGACAGCACCTCCACCAATATCTACCGCATGATGGGCTATATCGACGAGATAACCCTGTGGGATATGGCCCTGCCGCAGAATATCGTGCGCCAGCGGTTCAACGAGGGCTGCGACGGCACCGAGCCCGGGCTGCTGGTCTACATTCCGTTTAGCGTGCAGGAAGACCAAATCATGGGCGGCGGCACCCGCATGGAGTTCTCCTCCAACTATTACCGCAACGCGTGGGACACCGAGACCCGGCAATATATGGTGGTAAGCAAGCCTGCCCTCATGGAGGAACCTGACGAGTTCATGAGATCCACCGCTACTTATGCTCCCGTCAAGGAGAAGGGCAAGGTGCGCGATCTCCGCTATAAGTTCATCACCAAGGACAACGAACTGATAATAGCCCTTGCCGAGCCAGCCAAGGACATCGAGCGCACCACCGTCAACATCACCGCTATGGGCATAGAGGACCTCAACGGCAATGAGATGTTGCAGCCCGTGCAGTGGTCAGCATTCATCAATCGCAACATGGTGCGCTGGTCGCAGCCCAGGAAGCGCGTGGAGATACCAAGCGGTATGGAAGAGGACTATGTGTTCACCGTCGATGTCCGCAACCAGGGCGGCTCCTATAAGAGCTATACCATCGAAGGCCTTCCTTCATGGATAACCATCGACGAGGGTACCGAGGGCGACCTGGAGCCTGAGGAGGAG
Organism: uncultured Bacteroidales bacterium; assembly: GCA_902788275.1. Taxonomy (GTDB): domain Bacteria; phylum Bacteroidota; class Bacteroidia; order Bacteroidales; family Bacteroidaceae; genus UBA6382. The sequence continues at coordinate 77,959 of CADAJV010000005.1, forward strand.
CAGACCTTCACCATCAGCATAAGCAAGGATATCAACTACGGCACATACGATGAGGTGCTATATATCCGCAATGACGAGGGCCTCGTTGACCCCCTTGCCATCACCGTAGTCAAGAGCCCCGAGTCGCCCGACTGGACATTCAAGAAGGGGCAGCTGCGCAATATGCAGCTCTGCGCCCAAATAAAGATGGGCGATGCACTGGTAACCGACAAAAACAATATCATTGCCGCCTTCGACTATAACAACAACTGCCTCGGCACCGGCCATATCACCACCGACCGTGAGGGCAAGCCGATACTCTACCTCACCATATACGGTCAGGTGGATCAGGAGAACTACCTCCGCTTCCGCATGTGGGATTCGCAGAGTGGCATCACCTACCGGCTGCATACGCCCGAGCAGATATATTATATGCCCGACACCATCTGCGGCACTTACAAGGAGCCACTGATATTCACCACCACGCCAGGCATCACGCAGAGCCTCACTCTCGTGCCTACATGGTCATGGATATCACTTAACGTGCGCAGTGAAAAGGCGGGCGACATCAACCAGCTGTTCAAGCGCGGCAAGTGGCTAGGTGGCGACCAGCTCAAAGACCCCGAGAGCAAGGAGTTCTACAACTACGACCGCGGCACATGGTTCTACAGCAAGCCCGACAAGCCTGACTCGCTCACCTGTGAGCGCATGTACTTCCTCAAGAGTCAGAATGCCCAGACACTGCAAATAGAGGGTGAGGTGCTGACAGAGCCTGCCGACCGCACCATCGACATACACCCCGAGTGGAATTATATCGGATTCACGCCCGTGGTCAATGTGCCGCTGGAGGAAGCGCTGGCTGACTTCCTCAGCAAGGCGTCGGAGGGCGATATCATCAAGTCGCAGGACGAGTTTGCCTACTTCCACAAGGGTACCGGCTGGAAAGGCAATCTGCAGTACATGAAGCCCGGCAAGGGATATATGCTCTACCACACCCGCACCGCCGCCAGTCCCGACAGCCTCGTAACCTTTACCTATCCTAACAAGAACGCAACCGCTGGAGTAAAGTCCAAGGCATTCAATTCAGAGGACAGGGAACAGAGGAAAGACGATGCTCCGCTATTCTCCTGCCACAAGCTCACCACCATGAATATGATACTGCGTGCTGAGGGAGTGACTGCCGAGCCGGGCGACTTGCTATACGCCTATGCCGACGGTGAACTCTGCGGCTTGGCAGAGGCCGAGGCAGATGATGCGCTGGAGCAGACAGTATTCTACATGTCGGTAGGGTGCGATAAGCCGTCACCCATCACCTTCACCCTGGAGCGCAACGGCCAGCTGCTGGGCACCGCTGCCGAGGCAGCCACCTATCAGGCCAATGCGGTGGAGGGAACTCCCGACAGTCCCGCTACGCTGCGATTCGGTATCACGGCAGCCGCCTCTGCCTATGAACCCGATGTTTGGTATACTGTGAGCGGCATTCGCCTCGGTGAGAGCCGTCCTGCCACTCCAGGCATCTATCTGCGCAATGGCCAGAAAATCGTGGTAAGGTAACTGTTAACCGTTAACCAATAACCGTTAAACGTTCTAAATAGTACATAAATCGTACATTGTAAATAGCGAAAGCGTGTTAAGAGTAAAAAGGCTTTACTCCTTTACTCCTTACTCTTAAAAAACTTGACTCGTCAACTTAAAACTAATAGATTATTAATATGAAAAGGTCGTCTTCAATACTTCGATACTTCAATATCTCAATATTGACAGCAGTGTGCGCGCTGGCAATGGGCAGCTGCAGCTCGTCCGATGATGATAATACGGGCCCCGTTCCGTTTGGTGGAGAGGCTCCCGACTGGAAGGTAGAGTTCAGTATGCCCAAGGGAGATATCCAAGGCTGTCCCAACTGGCAGGAAGAGAACTTCTTTGAGTTTGAAAATACCATGACCGCCATGATATTCTTGCCGGATGAGATGGGCCCCTATGTCAGCCAGGATGATCGCCTCGCCTCCATCATCGACGGAGAGGTGCGCGACATAGCCGTGCCCGTAAAGTATCTTAACGACGAGTATATCTTCATGGCCATGGTTCCCTTTGAGAGCGATGATCAGATGGTGGAACTGCAGTATTATAACGCCAAGGCCAATCAGACCTACGTGTTTAAGGATGCCTTCAATGTATGGGATGATACTGTGGGCAGTCAGGACACCGGGATATACGTGCTGATGATGAAGCGTTTCTGCAGTATGTATATAGATCTGGCACTAAATCAGCCCTTCCCCCTCGACAGCGGCGATATGCTTGCCATCTTTAATGGCGATGCATGCTGCGGCGTGGGCGAGGCGGGCCCCGGAGGTCAGTGGGTTGTGGATGGCGTCATTCCATGGGATTGGAAGAGTCCCTCCACTGACTGGCCCAAGCTCAGTCTGCGCTACTACAGCGCAAAGAAGAAGGCCATCTATACCATTTCCGACCTTATCGATCTCGGGGTAGATGACTCTACCTACAGCAACATTCAGTTCTAAGGCGCTTTGCGTGATAGGAAGGTCAGGGCCCGCATTGCCCGGAGGCCGTTTGCGCATTGCTGTTTAGAGCTCGCACTTCACGGCTGATAGCTGACATTCACTTCAACCATCAATAATAGTGCCGGACACTCTGCATGAAGAGAGTGTCCGGCGCTATCTTCTTTCTTTGCAAGTAAAGAGAATCTCTGCCGGGAAAACGATGGAAGTCGGTTTCATACAAAAAAATGAAGGAATAACATCATGGATAATGTTAAATGGATAGTAAATTGCGTCGGGAAGATGGCTTCTCTACGCGCGGAGTCCTCTTTTTGATGTGGAGGCTTGGCCTTTGCTCTGAATAAGACAGGTATATAGCTCCCATAAGACAATGCGCACATCATAAGACGGGAGCTGTGCGCGCATTGTTGATCGGCTAAAAAAGAATTAAAAGATTGAAAAATAGAAAAGGATAATAAGGTATTGTCTATTTTATGCTGTACCTTGCGTTGTACCCGTGGGTGCTGAGTCGGCTGAGCAGTTGGTCTATTTGTGGTGTGAGGGGCGTGATGCCGTCGTTGGTGATGGTGTGGTCGGCGAGGTCTGCTTTTTCTTCTTGGGGCATCTGGAGGCCAATCCACTCGAGGGCTTTGTCGCGGGTTATATGGTCGCGGCGCATGATGCGGCTGACGCGTACCTCAAGGGGGGCGACGACGGCGAGTGTGGCGGTGCAGTCGGTATTGAAGCCTGATTCAAAGAGCAGGGCGCTCTCGACGGCGAGCAAAGGCGAAGCTCCCTCTGACTCTCTTTTTATCCAGCGGCGCATACGCTCGCGTACACGCGGGTGTACTATTTTATTTATATTGTCGGCATACTCCGGGCCACGGCAGATATAGTCGGCGAGCACTGCCTTGACAGGACGGCCGTCTGGGCTGATGGCCTCGGGACCGAGCAGGGCGATGAGTTCGCGGTGGATGTCGGCGTTGTCGCGCATCTCAGCCTTGGCTTCGTCATCGGTGTAGAAGACGGGGATGCCGCGCTCCTCAAGCAGGGCGCAGACGAGGCTCTTGCCGCTACCAATGCTGCCAGTAATGCCGAGAACGTGTTTCATTAGAATTGAAGAATTGAAGAATTGAAAAACTAAAGAATTAAAAATTGAAGAATTAAAGAGTTGAAAAATTGAAGAATTTAAGGATTTAAGAATTGAAGTTCATTTTTCCATTCTTCAACTTTCCTTAAAAGTCGCTGTCCTCGATGATAAACTCTACCTCGTCGGGCTGGATGCGGACATGGCTGATGCCCTCAGGCTTGGTCTTGAGGGTAAGGTGGAGGCGGCCGGTGTTGTTGTTGGCCACTTCGTCGTAGCTGACGACGATGGCAAATTTGTCAGCCGTGATGTCGCGATATTGCTTGAGGCCTACTTGGAAGACAACGTTGACTATGCCGGGGAATGTCTTGAGGGTTTTGCCTGCGGGGAAGTTGATGTGGTCAACGCGCACGGGCAGTGTCTTCTCGGTCATCTGGTCAACATTGATGGTGGCCTTGACTTTGGCGGGCATGGCTTTCGCTCCGCGTATTGGGGCGAGGTCTGCGCTGACGGTCTTGCGTTCGCTGAGGTTTTCAAGGGTGAGGGGCTTGGTATAGACGGCACGCAGGGTGTCGAGTATCTCCTTGGCGGCATATACCTTGACGGTGGCAGGGGAGGCGGTGATGCCTGTGATGCAGTAGAGTGAGTCGGCGGTGATGTCGCCAGTGACTCTGACAGGCACGCTCTTGTTGAGACCGAAGTTGTAAAAGTATTCCACGGTGTCGGGGCTGAAACCTGCCACGCTGGTGGTGCCCTGCAGACGGCTGATGATGTTGCGTGTGAGGTCGCTGGTGAGCAGGGCTACGTGGCCGGAGCGGGTGTCGTAGTCCTTAAAGTCGAGGGTGATGCTGCCCAGGCTGTGGGTGTATTTGTAGCGCAGCAGCAGTCCGCCGTGGTCGCGGACGCGGATTTTTATCTCCTTGGGCGGCGGGGTGGTGAGCACCACGTTGTCAGGCACGTTTTTGAGCTTGACGGGCACGGGTATCTCTACCTCATATACATCTTCTAGGGTGAGGAAGAGCCAGAAGCCTGCCGAGAGGGTCAGAAAAAACAGAAAAGCCCAAAAGTTTCTGTTGAGCTGACTCCTCAGAAACTTCAGGGATTTTCCTATCTTGCCTGATGTGGACACGAGGCTTTTTTTATTTCACGATTTGACAATTTCACGATTTGACAATTTGGCCAAGTCCAGAATAATAAACAGGACTTCGCTAAACCTCAAATCTCAAACCTAAAATCTACTTGCCTTGCTGTGCCTCGGCAGCACTGCCGGCGTTGGCGTAGATGGAGGACTTCTCGATGGTTATCTTGACGTTTTGGGCAATCTCCAGTACGACGGTGTTGTTGGCATCGTTGACCTCGCGGATAGTGCCGTGGAGGCCGCCTGCGGTGACTACCTGGTTGCCTACGCCGAGGTTGCGGCGGAATTCCTCGATTTTTTTCTGCCTATTCTTCTGCGGGCGAATCATGAAGAAGTACATGATGGCGAAGATGGCGATAATCATGATCCAGAAGCTCCACTGGCTTCCCTGGGGATTCTGCTGGGCTGCTCCCTTGGCTGCCTGCAGTAATGTGATTGAAAGTAACATTTTTTATTTGAAATTTGAAATTTGAAATTTGAAATTTAGCCAAGTCCGGACTTGGGGAGTATAATACCTCTAACCTATAACCTATAACCTATAACCATTTACACGTTTATTGCTTATTTCAGCAGCTTGCCCTGGGCGCGCAGTTCGCGAACGATGCTGTCGAGGGTGCCGTTGATGAACCTGACGCTTTTGATGGCGCAGTATAGCTTGGCTATGTTGATGTACTCATTGAGTGAGACGTTGACGCTGATTTCGGGGAAGCGCGTTATCTCGGCCAGTGCTGTAAGCATGACGGCTACGTCCATCTTGGCCAGGCGGTCGAAGTCCCAGTTGCGTATGTGGTCGGTGATGAGCTGCTGGTTGGCCTCGCGGTCGCTCAGGGCGCGGAGCAGCAGGTCGGTGCCGAAGCGGTGGTCGTCGTCGTTGTTGTACTGCTCCAGCAGTGGCTGCTTGTCGCCGTTGGCTTCCTCAAAGCGTTTGATGGTCTTGAGCACGAAGGTGTCGATGACGTAGCGGTCGCAGTTCCAGTAGATGCTCCACTCCTCAAGGGCCTCGTCCACCATGTCATTGTCGAGGATGAACTTCTTGTATGCTGTGCGCCAGAACTCGCGGTCGGCCTCATAGCTGTCGTCGTCGCTGGCCATGTATGCTTCGTACTCGGGGCTTGCCACAATCAGGTTGTAGATGTTGTGGACCACGTCCTCATGGTCAGTCCACTGCAGGTCCTTGTGGTTGAGAGTGAATGTCTCCAGTTTGCGGTTGCTCTCCAGCTGGGAGACGAAGCGGTTTCTTACGAAGCGGTCACTGGGCAGCTTGGCATGCTTGTTTCGCTCCAGCAGCTGCTGGCAGGTAATCTCATACTGGCGGTCGGCGTAGTCGGTGACCTCGCAGATGAGATTGAGCATATGGTGGTACAGATAATACGCCTGGGAGAGGCTCTCGTCCATCTCCTTGAGCACGTCGTCAAGATCCTTGCCTCCGTTGACGAGGTTGGCATAAACCAACTGTACCGCCTTAATCCTTATCAATTCTCTGTTAATCATGCATATATAGCTTTGGCGGCTCCGCATGAGCCGAATGGTATGCAAAAATAGGAATAAAAAATGAATTATGAGGATTGTGGCTGCCGAAATCTGCTATTTGGCAGTTAAAACAGGCGGTCTTGGCAGCATAATCTGCTAAAATTGGCAATGATATAGATGTTGGCACAGATTACACCACCTGCGAAATGGTCATACGCACCTGTTACTGTTAAGTTTGTATCATACGCCCCCGGCAGCAAGCTGCCACCCCCTCTATCTTAGAGGGGGAGCCGTCTCCTTGCCATCAAAAGCCTCGCGGAGCGAGGGAGTACCCCGAAGGGGGGAGGGCGTATGAAAGTAACTATGACCGACAGGGGCGTATGAAATAACAGTGATTGCCATATTAATGCCAACTGCTATATCATTGTCAAATTTTATATAAATTGTAAGCTATGCTGCATACGACATAAATGTATATAATAGTTCCTATATGCCGTTCTATGAAAGTCCGGTCGTATGCGCTGTTGTCATGCACTGCAATGACAAGGTCGTGAATTTCTTTCTTTGCTTCCTCTGCCGGCAATGATGTTATGGCAGTCAGTTCTTCGTCAGTGAAGTCGTACATCCCTAATAGTTTTCGAGGGAATCTGCGGAATCTCCCCATAAGTCTTATGACAGCCTGCTCTTTCAGCTCTTGGTCGTCGAAGACAAACGCAATGTGCAGTTTTTCAATGCTGTATCGCTTTATCCATTGGTTAATACGCCCTCTAAATCTTTTCAGTTTTCGTAGGAAGTTGTTCATTGCTGGTCGTAATTTGTTGTTTGGTAATATTAGGATGCAGCTGATAGACGTTGGTCTGCTTGGTTTCCATCAGCTGTGAGTAGATGTGGTTGGCAGCGTGGCGCGAGGGCCGCGAGGTGAGCATCAGCTTGGCGGTGGGGTAGAGGTGGTGGGCTTCGCTGATGGCGGCCTTCACCAGCTGGCGGCCGAGCCCCTGCCCCTGGTGGCTGTGGGCAATGACCACGTCCTCCAGCCATACGGTGAGGCCGCAGGGGTGGAGGGTGGTGCAGAGGGTGAACATGCCGATGGCTTCGTCGCCCTCGCGTATTATATAAAGGTGGGTGTGGCTGTCGCTGACTATCTGGCTCAGCTGTCCGATGGTGAGGGGTTGAGCGGTGGCGCTGAGCCCGGGCAGCAGCCTGTTGACGGCGGCAAGAGCCTCGGTGGTGGCGGTGGTCTGTTCGGTTATCTGCATGGCATGGGCCTTATTACGTGGTGCAAAGTTAGTGAAAAAGATGCATATGTCTGCCAATATGGCAGACTGTTTCTTTGGTACAAGAGTTGAAAATAGGGTAGTCAGACACACACGAAGACAATAACAAATTAAAAAAGAGATACTATGAACTTAGACAAATTTACAATCAAAGCAAGCGAGGCCCTGCAGAAGGCTGTGCGCAAGGCGCAGCAGATGGGCCAGCAGGCCGTGGAGCCTGAGCACCTCTACTGGGGCATCCAGGAGGAGGGCGACAATGTGCTGGGCTTTGTCTATGGCAAGCTCGGCGTTAACGGCGACGGCCTGCGTCGTGCCGTGGAGGCACAGATCAGCTCGCTGCCCAAGGTCAGCGGCGGCGAGCCTTACCTGAGCCGCGACACCCAGAAGGTGGTGGAGCAGGCTGAGACTCTGGCCCAGAAGATGGGTGATGAGTTTGTGGGCATCGAGGTGCTGCTGCTGGCTATCATCGACACCGGCTGCACCATGAGCCGCCTGATGAAGGATGCCGGCATCACCCGCGACGGACTGTTGAAGGCCGTGCAGGAACTCCGTGGCGGCGAGAGCGTCAAGTCGGCCAGTGCCGAAGAGAACTACCAGTCGCTGGAGAAATACGCCCGCGACCTTGTGAAGGCTGCCCGTGAAGGTAAGCTCGACCCGGTCATCGGCCGCGATGAGGAGATAAGGCGTGTGCTCCAGATACTGAGCCGCCGCACCAAGAACAATCCTATCCTTCTTGGAGAGCCTGGCACCGGCAAGACTGCCATTGTGGAGGGCCTGGCCGAGCGTATCATGAAGGGTGATGTGCCCGAGAACCTTAAGAACAAGCGTCTGCTTTCGCTCGACATGGGTGCGCTGCTGGCCGGCGCCAAGTATAAGGGCGAGTTTGAGGAGAGGCTCAAGAGCGTAGTCAAGGAGGTGGAGCGCAGCAACGGTGAGATAATCCTCTTTATTGACGAGATTCACACCCTGGTAGGTGCCGGTGGTGGTCAGGGTGCCATGGATGCGGCCAACATACTGAAGCCGGCCCTCAGTCGAGGCGAACTGCGCAGCATCGGCGCCACTACCCTCGATGAGTATCAGAAATACTTTGAGAAGGACAAGGCCCTGGAGCGCCGATTCCAGATGGTGATGGTTGACGAGCCGTCGGCAGAGGACAGCATCTCCATCCTCCGCGGACTGAAGGAACGATACGAGAACCACCACAAGGTGAGGATACAGGACGATGCCGTCATAGCCGCCGTAACACTGAGTGAGCGCTATATCACCAACCGCTTCCTGCCCGACAAGGCCATCGACCTGATGGATGAGGCTGCCGCCATGCTGCGCATAGAGCGCGACTCGATGCCGCAGGAGCTGGACGAGGTAAAGCGTCGTCTGGGTCAGCTGGAGATTGAGCGCGAGGCCATCAAGCGCGAGAATGATGAGGCCAAGCTGCGTCAGCTCTCTGCCGAGATTAGCAACCTGCAGGAGCAGGCCAGCTCGATGCAGGCCAAGTGGCAGCATGAGAAGGACCTGGTGAATAAGATTCAGCAGAACAAGCAGCAGATAGAGACCTTGCGCTTTGAGGCCGACCGCGCTGAGCGCGAGGGTAACTACGCCCAGGTGGCTGAGATTCGCTACGGCAAGCTCAAGGCCCTGGAGGACGAGATACACAGCGTGCAGGCTGAGCTGGCTACGGCCCAGGGCGGCCAGGCCATGATCAAGGAGGAAGTGACCGCCGACGATATTGCCGAGGTGGTGAGCCGCTGGACCGGAGTGCCCGTGCAGCGCATGCTGCAGAGTGAGCGTGAAAAGCTGCTGCATATGGAGGAAGAACTGCACCGCCGCATTGTGGGACAGGACGAGGCCATCCAGGCAGTGAGCGATGCCGTAAGGCGCAGCCGTGCCGGAGTGCAGGACCCCAAGCGACCGATTGGCTCCTTCATCTTCATGGGCACCACCGGCGTGGGTAAGACCGAGCTGGCCAAGGCACTGGCTGACTACCTCTTTAACGACGAGACAATGATGACCCGTATCGATATGAGCGAGTATCAGGAGAAGTTCAGCGTGAGCCGACTGATTGGTGCGCCTCCGGGCTATGTGGGCTATGATGAGGGCGGTCAGCTGACCGAGGCCGTAAGGCGCAAGCCCTATAGCGTGGTGCTCTTCGATGAGATAGAGAAAGCCCATCCCGATGTGTTTAACATCCTGTTGCAGGTGCTCGACGACGGCCGTCTTACCGACAACAAGGGTCGCACCGTCAATTTCAAGAATACCATTATCATAATGACCAGCAACCTGGGCAGCCACTATATCCAGGAGCGCATGGCCGAGATGGAGGGTAAGAGCGACACCGAGCGAGCCAATATTATGGATCAGACGCGCCAGAAGGTGCTGGAGATGCTGAAGCAGCAGATAAGGCCTGAGTTTATCAATCGTATTGACGACATTATCCTATTCCAGCCGCTCACCCGTCAGCAGGCTGACGACATAGTGCGTCTGCAGGTGGCTGCTGTCAACAGGAATCTCAAGGAGAACGGCATAGAGCTCCGCGTCAGCGATGCTGCCGTCCATGCCCTTGGCGAGCTGGGCTTCGACCCCGAGTTTGGTGCCCGTCCTATCAAGAGGGCCATCCAGCGCTACCTGCTCAATGACCTGAGCAAGAGTCTGCTGGCTAACACTGAGCTGGATAAGACTAAGCCTATCCTTGCAGACTGGCAGGAAGGCAAGATAGTGTTTAGCAATGAGTAAAACTTTTGAAAGACTATATTTGATTAGGGCCTTTCCGTGATAAAAAACGGAAGGGCCCTTTTCTTTTTTTTGTATGAGTTTGGATGACAAGGAACAGTTTTTTCAGTGAGAAAGTTGGTCGTTTCGTGAAAATGTGCTAATTTTGCACCCGCTTTTTAGGCTACATATACGTGTGATGGCAGATTAAGCTAGAGAAAACCTTAATTTAGAGTAACACAAAACTTAAAGAAATGAAGACTTTTGAACTCAAGGGCACAGCCCGTGTTGCCGGCGGCAAGAGAGCTGCCAAGATTCTTCGCGCCACTGGCGCAATCCCCTGCAACCTCTACGGAGTAGAGAAGGATGCTGACGGCAAGGCCGTAGCTAAGAGCTTCAGCGTAACCTTCGAGGCTGTACGCAAGCTCATCTACACTCCTGAGATTTACGTTGTCAACCTTGACATCGACGGCAAGGTATGCAAGGCCGTTATGAGGGAGCTGCAGTTCCACCCCGTTAAGGACAATGTGCTGCACATCGATTTCTACCAGATTACCGACGACAAGCCCATCGTGATGGCAGTGCCTGTTACCTTCAGCGGTCACGCTGTCGGTGTTCGCGAGGGTGGTGCTTTCCGCTCACTCATCCGCAACCTCAAGGTTAAGGCCACTTACGACAAGATTCCCGAGCGTCTGGATATCGACATCACCGAGCTGGGTATTGGCAAGTCTATCATCGTTGGCGACCTGGAGTTTGAAGGTCTCGAGATAGTTACCCCCAAGCAGGCATTGGTTTGCACCGTCAAGGCTACCCGCAACTCCAAGGCTGCTGAGGAGGAGGAGACTGCTGAGGCATAGTAACCACTCCCTGTTGACAAGGATCAGGACTATGTTGAGCTTTCTGAAGAAGCTGTTTTCCTGTCCCTGCCATAAGGAGGAAACCTCTAATCCCCAAGAGATGAACTATTTGGTTGTTGGGCTCGGCAATATCGGCAACGAGTATGCGGGCACACGCCACAATATTGGATTTATGGTATTGGATGCCCTTGCCGGGGCATCCAATACTGCTTTTGAGGATAAGCGTTACGGTTTCGTGGCAGAGATGAGGCTGAGGGGGCACAGGGTGACTCTCCTCAAGCCCTCCACATATATGAACCTCAGCGGCAATGCCGTGCGCTACTGGGTGAAGCAGAAGAAGATAGAGCCCGAACGCCTGCTGATAGTCAGCGACGACCTTGCCCTGCCTTTTGGTACACTGCGTATGAAGCCCTCCGGCAGTGAGGGCGGCCACAACGGGCTTAAGAGTATCACCCAGTGCCTGGGCTCCAATCATTATGCCCGCCTGCGCTTTGGCATCGGCAATGAGTTTGCCAGAGGCCATCAGGTAGATTTTGTGCTCAGCAAGTTTACCGATGAGGAGAATGCAGCCATGGCCGAGCGGCTGCAGCAGGCTGGCGAGGCCATAAAGGCCTTTGTGCTCAGCGGCGTACAGTTTGCCATGAACAATTTCAATGGAAAGTAAAAGATAGGGGGCATTTACTCCTTCAATTTTTCAACTTTTCAACTTTTCAATTCTTTAACTTTTTAATTTTTTAATTCTTCACAGTGGAGGCAAGAATAGACAAATGGTTGTGGGCAGCGCGCATATTCAAGACGCGCACCATTGCTGCCGACGCCTGCAAGAACGGGCGTGTCACCAAGGATGGTGCGCGCCTTAAGGCCTCCCATATGGTGAAGGAGGGCGATGTTATAGATGTGCGCAAGCCGCCCATCACCTACTCCTTCCGCATACTCAGGGCCATTGAGAAAAGGGTAGGGGCGAAGGTGCTGCCTGAGATTCTGGAGAATGTGACAGCGCCCGAGCAGTATGAGCTGCTGGAGATGAGCCGCATGAGCGGATTTATCGATAGGGCGCGGGGTACCGGCCGTCCTACCAAGAAAGATCGTCGTGCCCTTGACGATTTCAATACCCCAATATTTATTGACACAGACTTCGATTTTGATGAAGATTAGCCGGAGATTCTTGAAATTTCCGGCTTTTTTGTTACTTTTGCAAACGGAATTGAAAATTGTTTACAGTTTATAGTTTACAGTTTACGGTTTGAAAAGTTCGAAAGAAGAAAGACTAACGGCTTAACTTCTTAACTACTTAACTTCTTAACTACTAAAACGTTTACGGTTTACCGGACTTGGCTTCTATAACCAATAACCAATAACCAGTTGATAATTGAAAGTTGATAATTGAGAATTACTTTCCGGACTTGGCTTCTATAACCTATAACCAATAACCTATAACCTTTTTATTTTGTCAAGGTATAATATCTATAACCTATAACCAATAACCTATAACCTTTCATTCATCACCCATGGTTGCCAATTACATAGAGCAAATAGAGATTGATAGTCTCTGGAACGGGCGCCGCCACATATGCTGGCAGTTGAAACCCGATGTCAACATCCTTAGCGGAGTTAACGGCATGGGCAAGACCACCATCCTCAATCGCGTGGTCGGCGAGCTCAAGGCCATCAACAATGCCGTGCCCAGCACCTCGCTAAGGGAGCCGCGCACCTCAACGGTGCATATCACCCTTGCTCCGCACGAAGCTACCGAGGTGAGGTTTGACGTGGTACGCAGTTTCGACAACACCATGATACCCACTTCGCTGGCCGCCAAGATTACCGATGGCTTCATCCGCTCGGAGCTCGACTGGCATCTTTATGAGTTGCAGCGTCGCTATCTGGACTATCAGGTCAATGTCGGCAACCGCATGATAGAGATACTCACTGCCGGCGGCGCCAATGCCCAGCAGGAAGCAATGCAGGCTAGCAGCGCCAAGACGGAGTTCCACGATATAATCGACTCCCTCTTCAGCGAGACGCTCAAGACCATCGACCGCAGCAGCAACGAACTGGCCTTTGTGCAGTATGGTGAGCGCCTGTCGCCCTACCGACTCTCCTCGGGCGAGAAGCAGATGCTCATCATCCTGCTTACCGTGCTCCTGCAAAACCAGCAGCCCTACATCCTGCTGATGGACGAGCCCGAGGCCAGTCTCCACGTGGAATGGCAGCAGCGGCTGGTGAGCATCATACGCAAGATGAACCCCAAGGTGCAGATAATCCTAACCACCCACTCGCCGGCCCTCATCATGGACGGATGGCTCGACTCCGTGACCGAGGTAAGCGATATAGTCGTGGACCAGTAGAAAAAAATTAAAAAATTAAAAAGTTAAAAAATTAAAAAATTGAAGAACCATGAAAAATTGAAAAATTAAAAAATTGAAGGACTGAAGAGTTGTATTTTCGTTTTTTCTACTTTTCCGTTTTTCCGTTTTTCCATTCTTAAAATTCTTTTTTTAGAAAAAGAAATGTCTTCTCGTCTCAACAAATACGTAACCAGCAATTATGTCAGCGCAATGCAGCGGCTGCGTGGTCAGAGCAAGCGGCGCAAGGTGGTGGCCTATGTGGAGAGCTACGACGATATCTACTTCTGGCGCACCCTGCTGAGTGAACTGGAGACCAGTCAGATGTACTTTGAGGTGATGCTCCCCTCGCGCACCACACTGCAGAAAGGCAAGAAGACTGCCCTGCTGGAGGGCCTTGCCAAGGGGCTCGGTCGCGACATGATAGTCTGCGTGGATGCCGACTACGACTATCTGCTGCAGGGTTGCACCCGTTCGTCGCAGGAGGTGTGCAGCAATTCCTACGTATTCCACACCTACACCTACGCCATAGAGAATTACCAGTGTTACGCCCCCTCGCTGCACAGCGTGTGCGTGATGGCCACCCTTAACGACGACCATTCATTGATTGACTTTGAGGCCTTCATGGAGGAATACTCGCGCATAATCCATCCCCTCTTTGTATGGAATGTGTGGGCCTACCGCTACGGCCGGTTCAAGGAGTTTTCAATGGCCGACTTTGCCACCGTCGTCACCCCCGGCAGTATAGACATTTTCAACCCCTCCGCAGCCCTGGGCAGGCTGCAGCACAAGGTCAACGTGACCATTTCGCGGCTGCAGCAGAAGTTTCCCGAAGGCAAGGAAACATACAAGCCGTTTATGGACCGGCTGGCCGCCCTGGGCCTCACCCCCGAGACCACCTATCTCTATATGCGCGGCCACGACCTGGTGGACAAGGTGGTAGCCCCCCTGCTGGATAACGTGTGCAACATACTGCGCCGCCGCCGTCAGAGAGAGATAAAGAGCCTGGCCGTCCACTCCACCCAGCGCCAGAACGAGCTGGCGGGCTATCAGCACTCCAGTGCCGAGCCCCTTGAGATGCTGCGCAAGCATTCCGACTATCGCCGCTGTGCACTGTACAAGCAGGTGCAGCAGGACATCAGGGAAAGAGTGATATAGGTAGTGAAAATTTGTTTACGGTTTACAGATTAGTAGTTAAGAAGTTAAGAAGTTAAGAAGTTAAGAAGTTAAGCCGTTACTCTGGAAGTTAAGAAGTTAGGTAGTTAAGTAGTTAAGCCGTTACTCTTGACTATCTCCCTCTATAACCTATAACCAATAACCTATAACCTTTCATCTGTCCTCTATCTCCCTTTATCTCCCTCTATCTCCTTTTAACTCCCTCTATAACCTTTCCTCTATCTCCCTCTTTTTTGTAATCTCTACTTTTCATTTAGCGGTATATCCGGGCCGTTTGAAAATAAACTGCGTCAGTTATGTACGCTTTTTTCCTTGTAAGCATTACGGATTAAGCAAAAATGCTTACATTTGCAGATGTATTACAAAAAGCAATCAATTTTAATAAAACTAACAAGCAGAATGAAGATTAACACATTGTTTAGGAGCGTAGTGATTGCCGCTTTGGCAGGCGGCATGTTCGCCTCATGTAACAGCGAGAGCGGCTATGATGAGCCAGTAGTAAACCCCAACAGCGCCATCAAGCTGGCCAAGGCCCCCGACTTTATCCTCTACTCAGGCGGCAACGTGCTGGCCAATACCAGCGCCGTCAAGACCAACGGCATGCGCGGCGTGGCCATCATGGTAGGTAGCAACTATTATAAGGTACAGGACTATAATGCCGACAAGAGCAAGTGGTCAGACTGGGAGAAGACCTACCGCGCCGTGCTCTATCAGTATATCGACAACGCCCCCGCCAAGACCGACCGCGGCGAGCAGGTGTCGCAAGCAGAGTATGAGTATGTGATGAACTACCTCAAGAACCACCCCAACGAGGGCGGCACAGTCTGCAACCTCACCACCTACTACATACAGAACGTCGGCTCCAGCAAGGACGCCTACACCGTGGCCTTCACCAACGGCAGCTCCGTACACCACACCGCCACCATCATCGGCGGCAACCAGATGGACTATTTCCAGATTGACGGAGTTCATGTCAACGACTACAACGCCAGCAACGGCCCCCGCGCCCTGCTGGTTGACATACCCATGGTCAACCCCAGCTACCATGAGTCATGGGGCACCATCGATCAGATCAAGACCAATGCCTACCGCTACTACTACATAGAATATAACGGCAAGACAGCCTGCTACCTCTGCTTCGACTATCAGGTCAAGAAGTGGGACAACGGCAACCTCGACTTCCAGGGCGACGGCGTTTACAGTGACTGGGTCATCAAGCTCACCCCCGCCGACGGCACCGATGCCGTTGATCCCGACAAGAAGCCCGTTGACCCCATCGTGGAGCCCACAGAGCCCGGCTTGGGCAACATAGAGGTCAACCTCTCCGTCAATGAGGAGAAGACCACCGACGACTACATCGCCACCAAACTCTCCATCCACGTGCGCGACACCAGCGACGTAGAGGTCTTCATACCCGTCAGCTCAGAGTATTACTGCGACAAGGACGACATGTATATCGTCAAGTCACACCAGTATGACCAGTACCTCTACAACGAGAACGCCACCAGCAGCATGACCTACAACATCAACGGCACCGATATCACCCTGACCGTCAAGTATGAGGCCGGCGGCATCCGCGTGACCACCCAGGGCATCAATGCCGACGTGCTCAAATACCTGCGCGAGAACTACAACGACGGCCTCACCTTTGAGGTATGGAACTATTTCAACAGCACCATAACCCGTCCGCAGCTCAAGACCCTCCTCGACCAGTCCACCGTCACCTTCACCGCCAACCCCGGCACCTATGTCAACGCCTTCGCTAAGATAGCCGACTATGAGAAAGACGGCATCGACGTTTGGGAGAAGGCCGGCGACGACGGCGTATGGCGCCCCTACACCGATGAGGCATGCACCCAGCTCCTCGATCAGAAATACTGGCGCATATCGCCCGAGCTGGAGGACGGCCAGGCCATCTACTATTACTTCACCGGCGAGGTCAACCCCTGGGACTGCACCGTGACACCCCCTGCAGCCTATGGCAACAAGACCACCGACGAGCTGGCCATCCGAAACTACAACGTCTATTACACGATGTAGCCGCTCCGCGCTAACCAGACAAGAAACAAACACTCTTTAGAACATTCGTGGTAATTTGTGTTGTACCCTTACAACATGAGTTTCCACGAATTTTTTTTCATGTCGCTGCGCGACTTATGTCCAATGGCCTGCTAATAGCGAAAGCGTGTTAATCGTAAAATATCTGCGAGCCCCCCTCACCCCCTAAAGGGGAGGCCCCTGGCGCCAGAGTTCTCTCCCCTTTAGGGGGAGTTAGAGGGGGCTCCTTCAATTTTTCAACTTTTCCATTCTTCAATTATTCTGAGAGCCTTGGCGGCAATTCTAAGAGCCTTGAAACCAAATCTAAGAGCCTTGAAAATGACAGCTCGAGGCTCTTAGATTTTTTTTCCACGGAGTTAGTTTATTTTTCCACGGAGTTAGACCACAGCTAAAAGTGTGGTCTTTTTGTATGTTTTTTTGCAGGCTGCCTTTTTTCCTACAGCAAATCGATGAGGCGGTCGATGTCTTCTGAGCGGGTGGCCCACGAGGTGGCGAAGCGTATGGTTACGCGGTCGCCATGTGGTGGTTCCCACTGGTCGTAGGTGAGGTGCTCCTTGAGCCGGGCGGCCTGCTCAAGGCTTACCTCTACGAACTGCTGGTTGGTGGGGGAGTGGTAGGGCAGCCGGTAGCCCTTGTCTATAAGGGCCTGCCTCAGGCGCATGGCTTCCACTATGGCGTGGCGGCAGCCTTGGTAATAGGGGGTGGCGGTCAGGGTGTCGCCTTCCAACAATGTGTCGAACTGGAGGGCTGTAGTCCATCCCTTGGCGATCAGGGCACCGTGACGCTTGATATGGGTGAAGAAGCGTGAGTCGGCCGCGGGACGCGGTATGATGGCTGCCTCGCCAAACATTGTGCCGCACTTGGTGCCTCCGATATAGAAGGCGTCACACAGGCGAGCAATGTCGGGCAGGGTGGGCAATTGAGAATTGATAGTTGATAGTTGATAATTGCCGCTTCGCTCTCGCGGCTCTTTGAAGTCGGCACCGGCTCCGCCGACAGCCGACGAGCCGCTCGCGATGCCTTCGGCATTGAGAATTGCCCATTGACCATTGACTGACACGCCTGAGGCTCCGAGGCCGTAGCCGAGGCGTGCGCCGTCGAGGTAGAGGGGTAGGTGGTGCTTGCGGCATACGGCGCTGATGGCCTCCATCTCGGAGAGGGTATAGAGGGTGCCGTACTCAGTGGGATGGGTGATATACACCATGCCGGGTGGCACGATGTGGGGCCAGTTGGGGTCGGTGTAGTAGGTGGTGACGTAGTTGTCCACCTGCTCAGCTGTTATCTTGCCTTGGGTGGAGGGCAGGGTGAGCACTTTGTGGCCGGTAAACTCTATGGCTCCCGACTCATGGATGGCTACGTGAGCGCTGTCGGCACTCAGCACTCCCTCAAAGCTGCGCAGGAGGTAGTTGACCATGACCATGTTGGTCTGTGTGCCGCCGCAGAGAAACTGTACCTCGGCATCGGGGCACTGGCAGAGGCGGCGCACTTTCTCGCGTGCCGACTGGCTGATGGGGTCGGTGCCGTAGCCTGGCATCTGGCAATCCTGCATCTGCTGCATACGTTGCAGTATGAGCGGATGGCAAATATTCATGTAGTCGCTGTCAAAATGTAGCATGGTAAAAGGTTATTGGTTGTAAATGAAAGGTTATAGGTTATAGGTTATTGGTTATAGATATTTTAGTCGGGTGAGTCTTCATATGAATGGTTATAGGTTATTGGTTATAGGTTATAGAGGGAGATAGTCATGAGTAACGGCTTAACTACTTAACTACTTAACTTCTTAACTTCCAGAGCTCAAATCTCATTGGTTTACCTCAGTGCATTGGCTTTTATTCTTTTTATGAAGGCGTTGAGGCGGTCAGCGTCTTTGTGGTCAATGATGTCGATGAGGCTTTTTAGTTCCTCGCGTATCTTGCTCACCTGGGGCAGGGTGTGGGGATTGAAGAGTATCTCACGCAGCAGGGTCTCGTCTTCGTTGAGCACTCCCTTGGCTATGGCCATGTGGCGCTTGAAGGTGGTGCCGGGTGCATCCTGCGGCTTCATGACGGCTGCAAAGACGAAGGTGCTGACAAAGGGTATGCTGAGTGAGTAAGCCACTATCTCGTCGTGCTCCTCAAAGGTGTACTCACAGATGTGGAGGCCGAGCTTTTGGTAGAGGTCTTTAAAGAATATGCGCCCCATATAGTCGCCGTCAGAGATAATGATGGCGTTCTCATTGCTCAGCGCACCGAGGTTGGCAAAGGTGGGGCCGAACATGGGGTGGGTGCTGACGTAGGGGTGGCCGCACTGCTGATAGTAGGGGAAGAAGTCTGTCTTTACGGAGGCTATGTCGCTCAGTATGCAGTGGCTGGGCAGGTGGGGCTCCACCTGACGGAAGACGTCAAGGGTATGCTTGAGCGTAACGGCGTTTATGACGAGATCGGGCTGGAAGGCGTCTATCTCATCGAGTGAGGTGAAGCGCTGGGTGTTGTACATAAAGCGCAGCCTTTTGGCGTCGATGTCGAAGACTGCTGTCTCATGCTCAAAGCTGAGCAGGTCAACAAAGAATGAGCCCATCTTGCCGGCTCCAAGAATAAGGATTTTCATGAAAGGATGTTAAGGGAAAAGGTCGGACAGGTCAGACAAGTCGGACAGGTCAGACGTGTCGGACATATTATTTGTTTATTATCTCCATCTGCTGACGTACACTCTCTTCGTGGATGTGCTCAAAGATATTCTTTACACACTCGGGGGCTATGCCGAGCAGCGAGCCCTGGGCACCGCGCTTGTCGAGGATCTCGGTGTAGCGCTTGGGCTGCACGATGGTCATACCTTTTTCTTTCTTATACTCGCCTATCTGGCGCGAGATGCGCATACGCTTGGCCAGAAGGTCGATGAGGTCGTTGTCCACTTCGTCGATATTCTTACGCAGGGAGGCAAGTGAGTCGGAGAGTTCTACCTTTTCGCGGATGACGAGCATGGAGAGGATATAGTCGAGTATGTCGGGTGTAACCTGCTGGGAAGCATCGCTCCAGGCATCATCGGGCGAGCAGTGGCTCTCTACGAGCAGTCCGTCGAAGCCGAGGTCCATGGCCTGCTGGCAGAGCGGGGCTATGAGGTCGCGGCGTCCGCCTATGTGGCTGGGGTCGCAGAAGATGGGCAAGTGGGGCAGACGGCGGTGAAGCTCGATGGGTATCTGCCACATGGGAGCGTTGCGGTAGAGCTTTTTTTCATAGCTGGAGAAACCGCGGTGGATGGCAGCGAGGCGCTGTATGCCTGCACCGTTGATACGCTCGAGGGCTCCTATCCATAGTTCAAGGTCAGGGTTGACAGGGTTTTTGACCAGCACAGGATTGGGTATGCCGCGCATGGCATCGGCCAGCAACTGCATGGCGAAGGGGTTGGCGCTGGTGCGGGCACCTATCCAGAGTATATCAACATCGTATTTGAGGGCAAGTTCCACATGCTCGGGTGTGGCTACCTCGGTGGCAACGAGCATGCCGGTTTCTTCTTTTACGCGCTTGAGCCATGGCAGGGCTTTCTCGCCGTTGCCTTCAAAGCCGCCGGGCTTGGTGCGCGGTTTCCATACTCCGGCTCGGAACATGTGGCAGCCCTTGCCGGCAAGCTGCATGGCGGTGGTAAGTGTCTGCTCCTCAGTCTCAGCGGAGCAGGGACCTGCAATTACGAACGGACGAATATTGTCGCTGGGCAGGTTGAGGGGTTGTAATGTGAGTTCCATATATGAATATAGTTGATAGTTGATAGTTGATAATTGATAATTGTTTACGGTTTACGGATTTGAAATTGAACATTTAGGAGATAGAGGGAGATAGAGGGAGATAGAAGGAGATAGAAGGAGATAGAGGACGTTAGTCTTGACTATTTAGAAGTTAACTTCTTAACTTCTTAACTACTAAAACGTTTACGGTTTACCGGACTTGGCTAAATCTCAAACCTCAAACTATTCATTTAATTTTTTCAATTTTTTAATTTTTTAATTTTTCAATTTTTTGCAGTGCTTCTTGCATTTTTTCCTTCTTGGCGCAGAGCGAGATGCGTATGTAGCGTTGTCCGTTGCTGCCAAAGATAAAGCCTGGAGTGATGAAGACGTGGGCTTCGTTGAGCACACGCTCAGTCAGCTCCTCACAGTCCTTATAGTGGTCGGGTATGCGTCCCCAGAGGAACATGCCTGCCTGATTGGGATTGAATGTGCAGCCGAGGGTGCGCATAATCTGCTCGGCTATATTGCGGCGCTCTTGGTAGAGGGTTATGTTGGCCTGCCGATGCCATTCGGCACTGTTGGCGTAGGCCTGAGCAGCGGCCAGCTGCAGGGGGCGGAAGGTGCCGGAGTCGATATTGGACTTCACTTTGAGAATCCACTGCACGAACTGGCTGTTGGTGGCCAGCATTCCCACTCGCCAGCCGGGCATGTTGTGGCTCTTGCTCATCGAGTTGAACTCAATGCAGCAGTCCTTGGCACCGTCCACCTGCAAGAGGCTGAGTGGACAGTCATTGAGTATGAAGGAGTAAGGATTGTCGTTGACAACGACTATATTGTGGTCTTGTGCAAAGCGTACGAGCCGTTCGTAAGTCCGCATTTGGGCCTTGGCTCCGGTAGGCATGTTGGGATAGTTGGTCCACATCAGCTTGACACCGCTGAGGTCCATCTGCTCCAGTTGGTCGAAGTCGGGCTGGTAGTCGTCGGCCTCGCGTAAGTCGTAGTTGACTACCTGGCAACCCAGCAGGCGGGTGAGCGAGGTGTAGGTGGGGTAGCCGGGGTTGGGTACCAGCACCTTGTCGCCCACGTTGGCCAAGGCCAGGGTGACATGCAGGATGCCTTCCTTGGAGCCTATGAGGGGCTGAATTTCGGTCTTGGGGTCGAGGGTAACTCCATACCACCGTTTATACCATGCGGCCATGGCCTCCCTGAGTTCGGCAATACCTACCGTGGGCTGATAGCCGTGAGCGTCGGCGCGCTGTGCTTCGCGGCAGAGAGTCTGGATTGTCTCCGGTGATGGTGGCATGTCGGGGCTGCCAATGGCCAGACTGATGATATTCTCGCCCTCGGCATTGCGTCGGGCAACCTCCTTGAGCTTGCGGCTGAAGTAGTATTCGCTGACCAGGTTGAGGCGGTCGGCGGGTATGAACTCAAATGTTTTATTATTTGTAGGCTTCATATTCTCCGAGGATTTTGATTTGTTTGATTAATGGACGTATGGCGTTGATGCTCTGCTGATAGCGGCTGTAGTTGTCGTAGGTGAGGTCAACGTAGAAAAGGTATTCCCATTCGTGTCCTATGATGGGCAGCGACTGGATCTTGGTCAGGTTGATATGGTAGAACGAGAAGATGCTCAGCACTTGGCTCAGGCTGCCGCTCTCATGGGGTACGGAGAATACCAGACTGCTCTTGTTGGAGTGGTATTTGTCTCTAAGGTTGTCGGCTACGTAGGGGTCTGCCAGTACCAGGAAACGGGTGAAGTTGTGTTTGTTATCCTCAATGGCTTCCTCCAGCACCTTCATGCCGTAGATGGGGGCGGCGTGCTTTGAGCAGATGGCGGCGTGGCCCTTGAGCTGCTGGCGACTGATGTCGGCGGCGGCACCGGCGGTGTCGTCAGTCTCCACAACCTTCCAGTTCGGATGCTTTTGCAGGAAAGAACGGCACTGCATCAGTGCCACGGGGTGGGAGTTGACCTCAGTGATGTCGGCAATGGTCTCGCCCGGCAGGGTTAGCAAGCTGTGTTCTATGTGCAGTTTGTGCTCACCCACAATGGTCATGTTGCTGTCGCGCAGTAGCTCATAGTTATGCAGCAGACTGCCGGCAATGGTGTTCTCTATGGCCACCACGGCCAGCATCTCCGGGTCTTTCCTTGCAGCTTCAAAAACCTGTTCAAAGGTATCGCAGCAGGTTAGGCTTATCTCTTCATCTTTAAAATAAAGGTGGGAGGCAATATCATGGAATGACCCTTCGATTCCTTGTATGGCGATATTCTTCATGATTTTATCTGAAATTTAAGGTTTGATGTTTGAGCGTAACGGCTTCGCCGTGGTAGTTAAGCTGGAAGACCCCTATAACTCCCCTAAGGGAGGACACTGGCGTCGGGGATTAATTTTCCCCTTTAGGGGGATAAGAGGGGGCTCGTTATCTTAAACCAAAAGTCCTGCTTCCTTATGTGAAGCAGGACTTTTGTTGTCTTTCTATTGTGTGTGTTAGGTTACTGCACAGCCTTACTGCTTCACTTCTTTGAGGAGGTAAAGTAATAAAAGTAAAAGCCGAAAAACTGTGACTGAGGATTCATATTGATTTAATCTCGGATGTTTTGATTCGGCTGCAAAGTTAAACAAATGTTCGTAAACGCAAGCCTTTTTCTGAAAAAAATCATACTTATGCCTCAAAAAAAATAATTCGTTGCCCCAAGTTTGCCAGTTATGCTCCAAAATATGTACATTTGCACCCCAATATCAACAGATCTGAAATTTGTTTACGGTTTCAGTTTACGATTTACCGGACTAGGCAGATTAGAAACAATAATTGTGAAATCGTTAAATATTGAGGCTTTCGAACTCTCGAACTTTTAAAATCATGCCATCACTCAAACAGCAGGTAATAGCCACCATGAAGTCGCGCGACACCGAGGGGCCCTTTGAGCTCTATGTAACGCGTACCCCCGGCTATCTGTGGGCCCTGCTGTTTCGCAGGCTCAGGGTGCACCCCATAGTGGTGACGGTCGTCTCCATGCTCATAGGTTGCGCCAGCGGCTACTTCTTCTACCTGCCTGAGCTGAAGTATAACTTGGTAGGCATGCTGCTGCTCATCTGGGCCAACTGGTACGACTGTGCCGATGGCCAGCTGGCTCGCATGACAGGCAAGACCAGCCAGATAGGCCGGGTGCTCGACGGATTTGCAGGCGACCTCTGGTTCTTCTGTATCTATTCAGGCATAGCCGAACGTCTGCGTCCCGAGTGGGGATTGTGGAGCTGGCTGCTGGTGGTAGTGGCAGGAGTGTTTTTCCATGCCCGCCAATGTTCGCTGGCCGACTATTATCGCAATGCCCACCTCTACTTCATTGGCGCGGCAAACGAGCTGGAGCGTTCAGCTGACATTGAGGCCGAGTACCGCTCACTGCGATGGATTTCCAAGGACTGGTTTCACAAGCTCTACCTGATGTGCTACGCCAGCTACACCCGCGGACAGGAAAACCCAACCCCGCAGTTTCAGAAACTATATAATAATGTTCGCGAGCGATACGGCCACAGCCTGCCATCCGAGCTGCGCACCCAATACCGCACTCTCAGCCTGCCGCTCATGCCGCTTTGCCAGATACTGACATTCGATGCCCGCGTAGGCGTACTCTTCCTCTCTATGGTGGTGGGTCTGCCGTGGTTATATCCCGTCCTTGAAATCACCGCCTTCGAGGCCCTGCGCATCTACGTCAACCGCCGCCACGAGAAAGGATGCAAGACAATCTTAGGATTGAAGGATTGAAAAATTGAAAAATTGAAAAATTGAAAAACGGATTGAAAAATTGAAGTTGAGACAGCGATGAAGGATATTGTTATTGCAAATCTAAGCATTGAATTTGCCCTACGCATAGTCAATCTATACAAAAACCTTTGCAACGAGAAAGGAGAATTTACGATGTCTAAGCAATTGCTTCGGTGCGGAACAAGTATTGGGGCAAACGTGGCAGAAAGCGAACATAGTCAAAGTAAAGCAGATTTCATAACAAAACTATATATCTCCCTCAAAGAAGCTAATGAAACAAAATATTGGCTCACACTTCTATCGAGAGCCCAGTATCTAACGGATACAGAATATGAGTCGCTGATGAAGGACTTGCGAATTATTATAGGTACATTAGTAAACACCATTAAGAAAACAAAAGAAAACCTGACTTGACAAGGACTGAAGAACACAAGGAGTGAATAGATTGCCCATTTTAACTCTTCAATTCTTCAATTTTTCAATTTTTCAATTTTAATCATGCGAAACATAGCACTCATTTTAGCCGGTGGCAGGGGCACACGCTTCAACTCCATGCGCCCCAAGCAGTACATAGAAGTGGACGGCAAGCCCGTCCTCTCCTACACCATGCAGGCCTTTCAGCAGCACCCGCATGTAACTGACATCTACGTGGTATGCTCGCCCGAGTGGAACAGCTATGTCGAGGCCCAGGCCGGCCACAACAGGTTCACCAAGTTTCGCGCCTGCATATCCTCTGGCAACACCTCCTACCGCTCCATGTATAACGGCATAAAGGCCCTCACCACTATGGGAGTGGAGCCCGATAGTGTCATCATGGTGCACGATGCCGTGAGGCCCTTGGTCTCCGCCGACACCATCAGCAACAATATATCAGTGTGCCGTGAGTATGGCAACGCCATCACCGTCATATACAGCAACGAGTCCTATATGCGCGTTGACGGCTCCATAGAAGCCGCCGGCTTTGCCATGCGTGAGGAGTACATGCGCGCACAAACACCCCACACCTTTCTGCTGGAGACACTCAGTGCACTCATCGACAAGGCCGACGGGCAGGGCATCGACTGCTCGCAGTCACTCTTCACCCTGGCCAATGAACTAGACTACAAGCCCCTCTACCTCGCCCAGGGCAACATGGAGAATTTCAAGATTACCCAGCCCCAGGATCTCAAATTTTTCCGGGCGCTGAAAAACCTGTAAGAGAGAGATTTACGGGAAGCCAAAAATAATCGCGAGAAGCCGAAATTTAATCGCGCAGGGACAGACCCTCCCTTCGATTATTTTTTGCCTCCTCGCAATAATGTCACGGCTCCTCGAAATATTGCGTTGGTTTCTTGCAATTATTATCCGTCTCTTCGCAGTGAAACGGGGGCCGGGGGGGTAACGAACGTTACCTCGTTGCCAGATGAACTTTTCTGTGTGTTCCTACACGCCCTCGTAGTCGTCGATGGTGTCGTTGAGGAAGTCGATAAAAGGTTTGCCGCTCTCAAAGCGGCGGGCCAGCTGGTCGAGCCAGTCGGGGGCCTGGAAGAAGTCAACGGGCAGGGCGCATCCACTGGCGTACATTCGCGGCTGTAGATAGTGAGGGTAGGGGAAGTCCTTGGGAAATCCCTTGGGCATGGTCTTGAGCAGATCGTAGCCAAGGGTGGGGAACGCCTTGCGGAAACGGGGCTCCTCGGCTATCTCGCGGAAGGTGGTGAGGTCTTCCACGATGGACATGCGCACCTCGCGCAGGATGTTTGACGGCAGATACCATGTGCCGGCGGCCATGAACGGGCCGTTGAGTCCCTCCCATTGGTCGTCGGTGTCCGGCGAGGGCGGCTGCACGTGAAAGTAGTAGCCGGCGTGGAAGCTCTGCTTGCCCTTGGCGCTGATATAGCAGCCCAGGTGGGTCTTGTAGGGCGACTTGTCCTGCGAGAAGCGTACGTCGCGGTAGATGCGGTAGGTGCAGTCTTTTACGTCGAGGTGACTGACGGTGGGGTCAAACTGGCTGATGCGCACCAGCAGAGCTTTCACTATTTCGTTGAATTGCGAGCGCACTTGGTCGTACCAGGCGCGGTGGGACTGAAACCACTCTCTATTGTTGTTGGCTGCCAGCTCACGGAGGAATTGGAATATTTCTTGCATGAATGTTGGGGTTTGCGGTTAACGCTCAGTCATGAGTCGAGAGTCAAGGGTCGTGAGTGTTAAACGGTTATTGTTTAACGATTATTGGTCATTGGTTATCGGTTAACGGTTAACGGTTATGGGTTATAGAATTTCTCTAACCTCTAACCTATAACTTCTAACCTTTCCGCGTTATTGGTCTGTGCTGCAAAGGTAGCAAAATTGTCGGTAGGCAAGAGCGAATCAAGGCAAAAAGAGACAAAAGGTTGCTGCGGGGCAATAATTGTGCGCCTATTATATAAGGTATTAGGAAAAAAATGTTTAATTTCGCGGCGCAAATTGATATATTTTAACTTTACTAATACCAGAGTTATGAACTTTACTTTATTTTTGACCGTCTTGCTTACAGGCATCCTGTTTGTGGGGCTGGTGGTGGTACTGGCCGGCTGGCTGGCTCCCCGCTCGTTCAACAAGCAGAAACTGGAGGCTTACGAATGCGGTATCCCTACCCGCGGCTCGTCATGGGCCCAGTTTCATGTGGGATATTATTTGTTTGCCATCTTGTTCTTGATGTTTGACGTCGAGACGATGTTTCTCTTTCCGTGGGCCACGATAGCCAAGAGTCTTGGCACTGGCGGCCTGCTGGCTGTATTGTTCTTCCTCGTTGTTTTGGTTCTGGGCCTTGCATATGCCTGGAGGAAAGGAGCGTTAGCATGGAAGTAAAAAAGAGAGCGAAGATTAAGTCCTTTCCCTATGAGGAGTTTAAGGACAACGAGACTTATGAGAAGTTGGTGCAGGAGCTCAACAAAAACGGTGCCAACGTGATTGTAACCCAGCTGGACAACCTGATTGACTGGGGCCGCAGCAACTCGCTGTGGCCGCTGACGTTTGCCACCAGCTGCTGCGGCATCGAGTTTATGGCCGTGTGTGCTGCGCGTTACGATATAGCCCGATTCGGCTTTGAGGTGACGCGCAACAGTCCTCGCCAGGCTGACGTGATTCTGGTTAGCGGAACGATTACGACCAAGATGGCTCCTGTGCTTAAGCGCCTCTACGACCAGATGGCCGACCCCAAGTATGTGGTGGCCGTGGGCGGATGTGCCATCAGCGGCGGACCGTTCACTAAGTCCTACCATGTGCTGAAGGGCGTTGACAAGATTATTCCCGTGGATGTCTATGTGCCCGGTTGTCCGCCGCGCCCTGAGTCATTCCTCTATGGCATGATGCAATTGCAGCGTAAGGTCAAGGTGGAGCAGTTCTTCGGCACTACCAACCGCAAGGAGAAAGAACCAAAAGAGTAGAATACTATGACACTTGACAATATAAAGACACTGGAGCCCTCGCAGCTCCGTGAGGAGATGCAGGCTCTTAAGTCCAAAGGCTTTGACTACCTCAGCAACCTTATCGGTATGGATTGGGGCGAGGAGGAAGGACTGGGCGTAGTCTATTGTGTAGAGAATACCCAGACCCACGAGCAGGCATGGCTTAAAACTGCCACTGCTGACCGCGAGCAGCCCGTGATACCCACCGTGAGTGACCTCTGGGATATCGCCAATATCTATGAGCGTGAGGCTTACGATTTCTACGGCATCATCTTTGCCGGCCACCCCGACATGCGCCGTATCTTCCTGCGCGAGGACTGGGTGGGCTACCCCATGCGCAAGGACGACAAGCCTGCCGAGCAGAATCCGTTGCGCATGACCAACGAGCCTCTGGCCGATGATACTACAGAGTACACCCTGCAGCCCGACGGCAGCCTGATCACTAAGAAAAACATTATATTCGGCCCTGACGACTATGTGGTGAACATAGGTCCGCAGCATCCTTCCACCCACGGCGTGCTTCACTTCCGTGTAGCCCTTGACGGTGAGATTATCCGCAAGATTGACCCCGTGCTGGGCTATATACACCGCGGCGTAGAGAAGCTCAACGAGAGCTACACCTATCCGCAGACCCTCGCCCTGACTGACCGCCTGGACTATCTGGGCGCCATGCAGAGCCGCCATGCGCTGTGTATGTGTATAGAGAAGGCTATGGGTATTGAGGTGAGCGACAGGGTGCAGGTGGTACGCACCATTCTTGATGAGTTGCAGCGTATTGACAGCCACATTCTGTTCTTCAGCTGCCTCTGTCAGGACATGGGTGCAACTACGGCATTCCTCTACGGATTCCGCGACCGCGAGAAGATTCTTGATATATTCGAGGAGACTTGCGGCGGACGCCTCATCATCAACTACAATACTATTGGCGGACTGATGGCTGATATTCACCCCAACTTCCAGAAGAGGGTGAAGGAGTTCATCCCTTATATGCGCAAGAATATTAAGGAGTATCATGCCCTGTTTACCGGCAACGTGATTTTCCAGAATCGCTCGAAAGGTATCGGTCCGCTCACCAAGGAGCAGGTCATCAGCTTTGGCTGCACCGGTGGCACCGGCCGTGCTGCCGGATGGGCCAACGACGTGAGGAAGAATCATCCCTATGCCGCCTATGACAGGGTTGACTTCCATCAGGTGCTCCGCGAGAGCGGTGACAGCTTCGACCGATACATGATTCGTCTGGACGAGATATTGGAGAGCCTCAATATTATTGAGCAACTTATCGACAATATCCCGGAAGGAAACTACAAGGAGAAGACCAAACCCATCATCAAGGTGCCCGAGGGCACTTACTATCAGGCTGTTGAGACCAGCCGTGGTGAGTTTGGCGTCTTTCTTGAGAGCAAGGGCGACAAGAGCCCCTACCGCCTGCATTACCGCTCTACCGGTCTTCCGCTGGTGGCAGCTATGGACACTGCGTGCCGTGGCTTCAAGATTGCCGACCTTGTGACCATCGGTGGTACCATGGACTATATTGTACCCGACATTGATAGATAAGGAGAAAAATATCTCTAACCTATAACCTATAACCTCTAACCTCTTATTATGTTTGATTTCAAAGTCGTAACCAATTGGATAGACACCCTGCTGCTTTCTTTCCTGCCAGGGTGGGCGGCTACGCTGGTTGAGTGTGTGCTGGTGGCGCTGGCCATCATCACGCTGTATGCCGTGTTTGCCATTATCCTGATTTATATGGAGCGCAAGATATGTGCCTTCTTCCAGTGTCGCCTCGGCCCCAACCGCGTGGGTAAGTGGGGCAGCATTCAGGTGCTGGCCGATGTGCTCAAGATGCTTACCAAGGAGATTATCGACATGAAGAACGTTGACCGACTCTTACACAAGATGGCACCGTTCCTTGTGATAGTGGCCTCTATGCTCACCTTTGCCTGTCTGCCCTGGAACAAGGGTGCCGAGGTGCTGGACTTCAACATCGGCATATTCTTCTTCCTTGCTGCGGGCAGCATAGGCGTTGTCGGCATTCTGCTGGCCGGATGGAGCTCTAACAATAAGTATGCCCTTATCGGTGCCATGCGTAGCGGTGCACAGATCATCAGCTACGAGGTGTCAATAGGCCTCGTTATGCTGACCATGATTGTGCTGACCGGCACCATGTCGTTCTCTGAGATTTGCCAGCAGCAGGCCGACTTGGGTTGGAACATCTTCCGTGGCCACATCCCCGCCGTGCTGTGCTTTATCATCTATCTGATAGCCGGCAATGCAGAGTGTAACCGTGGCCCGTTTGACATGCCCGAGGCAGAGAGCGAACTTACCGCCGGCTACCATGTAGAGTACTCCGGTATGCATTTCGGCTTCTACTATCTGGCCGAGTACCTCAATCTCTTCATCTGTGCAGGCATTGCCAGCACCATTTTCCTCGGCGGATGGGCACCGTTCCACATCCCCGGTCTGGATGGCTTCAACCACGTTATGGACTACATCCCCGGTGCCGTATGGATGTTGGGCAAGACGTTCTTCGTAGTGTTCCTGCTGATGTGGATTCGCTGGACATTCCCCCGTCTGAGGATTGACCAGCTGCTGGCCCTGGAGTGGAAGTACCTCATGCCCATGAGCCTCGTGCTGCTCGTGCTGATGGCTATCTGCGTTTCGCTTGGCCTGACATTCTGAGAGCCCGATAACTGACCTTAACAAACAACAGACTTTACAAAGATATGTCAAATAATAATTATTTTTCGGGCCTTTTCTTCGGCATCAAGTCGCTGCTTATTGGCTTGGGAGTGACCATGAAGGAATTTTTCACTCGCAAGATTACCGAGCAGTATCCTGAGAACCGTAAGGAACTGAAGATGTTTGACCGCTTCCGCGGACGCCTCATCATGCCCCACAATGAGAATAATGAGCATAAGTGCATAGGCTGCGGCCTCTGCCAGATGGCTTGCCCCAACGGCAGCATCAAGGTGACCACCGAGATGCTGGAGGCCGAGGACGGCAAGAAGAAGCGCAGCCTCGTCAAGTATGAGTATGACCTTGGCTGTTGCATGTTCTGCGAGCTCTGCATCACTGCCTGTCCGCAGGGTGCCATTGAGTTCTGCACCGACTTTGAGAATGCAGTGTTCGACCGTGCCAAGCTCGTGCAGCAGCTTAACAAGCCCGGTAGCAAGGTGGCCGAAAAGAAGCCTGTGGCCAAGCCTGTAGCTCCCGCCGCTGCCAAGCCCGTTACTGAGGCTAAGCCTGTAGCTCCCGCCGCTGCTGAGCCCGCTACCGAGGCTAAGCCCGCAGCTCCTGCCGCTGCCAAGCCCGCAGCCCCTGCCGAGTCTGCCGAGGCACCGGTTGAAAAAAAAGAGTCTAACCCTGAAACACCTGCAGCCGTATGAATACAGAATCAATAGTTTTCCTGGTGCTGGCATTTTTTGTCGCCCTGTTCTCCGTCCTGTCGGTGACCACTAAGCGCATTATCCGTGCTGCCACTTACCTGCTCTTTGTGCTTTTCGGCACAGCAGGCCTCTATTTCCTGCTGGGATATACCTTCCTGGGTGCAGTGCAGATAATGGTCTATGCCGGTGGCATCGTGGTGCTCTACATCTTTGCCATCATGCTCACAGGCAAGACCGGCGACGCCAAGCAGCACACCCTTACGGTAGGCAAGCGAGCCGCCGCACTGGTAGCCGCCTTAGTTGGTGCCGGCCTGCTGATGTTCGTAATCATCACCCATCAGTTTGTAAGCCAACAGCTTGGTGCTGATATCACCAACGAGTCTGCTGCCCCCATCAGCCAGATAGGCTCGTCGTTGCTCAATGCCGGCGAGGAAGGCAACCTTCTGCCCTTCGAGGCAGTCAGCGTACTGCTGCTGGCCTGCATCATTGGCGGACTGATAATTGCCCGCAAACGTTAAACCCCTGAAGAAACCAATAAACAGTTATGAATATCACAATAGATTATTTCCTGATATTGTCCGCCGTTATGCTGGGTGCAGGAATGTACGGTTTCTTTACCCGTCGCAATACGTTGGCAATACTCATCTCCATTGAGTTGATACTCAATGCAGCCGATATCAACTTTGCCGCCTTCAACCGTCTGTGCCAGACGGGCATCGAGGGCTACGTGTTTACCCTGTTCTCCATAGCTATCTCCGCCGCCGAGACGGCCATAGCTATTGCGGTGATGATTAATATCTACCGTATGCTGAAGAACAACTATGTTGATGAACTGGACACCCTCAAATGGTAACGACAAAACTGATTTAAGACTATGACATATACATTATTTATAATATTGCTGCCGCTGATCAGCTTCCTTGTTCTGGGAATTGCCGGTAAGTGGTTCAGCCATAAGACCGCAGGCTGGATAGGCACCCTTGCCCTGGCAGGAGTGACAGTTTTGTCCTACTATGCCGCCTACGAATATTTCTTCGTCATCGGCCGCGATGCCGTCACAGGAGCCTTCGAGCGCCAGGTGCCCATCAATTTCTGCTGGCTGCCGTTCTTTGACCAAGGCCTCCACTTCGACATGGGTATCCTGCTTGACCCTATCTCGGTGATGATGCTCATCGTCATCTCTACCGTGAGCTTCATGGTCCACATCTACTCCTTCGGTTATATGAAGGGTGAAAAGGGATTCCAGCGCTACTATGCCTTCCTCTCCCTCTTCACCATGTCTATGCTCGGACTGGTTGTGGCCACCAATATCTTCCAGATGTATCTCTTCTGGGAGTTGGTGGGTGTCAGCTCCTATTTGCTCATCGGATTCTATTACACCTCGCCCGCAGCCATCGCTGCCAGCAAGAAGGCATTCATCGTCACCCGCTTTGCCGACCTGTTCTTCTTGATAGGTATCCTAATCTATGGCTTCTACACTGGCTCCTTCGCCTTTGTCTTCGACACTCCCGAGGGACTTGCCTCCTATGCCCAGGCAGGCTTCATCCTGCCGCTGGCCCTGACGCTGATGTTTATCGGCGGTGCCGGTAAGAGTGCCATGTTCCCCCTCCATATCTGGCTTCCCGATGCCATGGAGGGTCCCACTCCTGTCAGCGCCCTTATCCACGCTGCCACCATGGTGGTGGCCGGTGTGTTCCAGGTTGCCAGGCTCTTCCCCCTGTGGGTCACCTATGCTCAGGACTGGATGCCAATTATCATCTGGGTAGGCGTGTTCACTGCCTTCTATGCCGCTGCCGTGGCCTGTGCCCAGAGCGACATCAAGCGTGTGCTGGCCTTCTCTACCATCTCCCAGATAGCCTTTATGATGGTGGCCCTCGGCGTATGTACCGAGCTGCAGACCGGTCATGAGCATGTGGGCAGCGTAGGCTACATGGCCTCCATGTTCCACCTGTTCACCCACGCCATGTTTAAGGCATGCCTCTTCCTAGGCGCAGGCTGCATCATCCATGCCGTCCACAGCAATGAGATGAACGCCATGGGCGGGCTTCGCAAGTATCTGCCCCTTACCCACATCACGTTCCTCGTTTCCTGCCTGGCCATCAGCGGAATACCCTTCTTCTCGGGTTTCAGCTCCAAGGATGAGATCATCACCGCCTGTATGGCTTACAGCCCCGCCGTCGGCTACATCATGACCGGCATAGCCGCCATGACCGCCTTCTATATGTTCCGTCTTTACTATGGCATCTTCTGGGGCACCGAGAATAAGGAGCTCCACGCTGCCCATCACCCCCATGAGACCAAGGTCATGACCTGGCCGCTCATTATCCTGAGCATCATCACCGTGGGCGTAGGAGCCTATACCACCCTGGCAGGCTTCGGCATGTTTGACGGCTACAGCTTTGGCTCCCTCATCAGCGCCGACGGTCAGGACTACCGCATCCACTTCGACACCAGCGTAGCCCTCACCTCCACCATCGTGGCCATCTGCGCCATTGGTCTGGCCACCTGGATCTTCAAGGGTGAGCGTCAGCCCATTGCCGACAAGCTCTATGCTACCTTCCCCCGTCTGCACCGCTGGGCTTACAAGCGCTTCTACATGGACGAGGTCTATCAGTTTGTTACCCAC
Organism: uncultured Bacteroidales bacterium; assembly: GCA_902788275.1. Taxonomy (GTDB): domain Bacteria; phylum Bacteroidota; class Bacteroidia; order Bacteroidales; family Bacteroidaceae; genus UBA6382. Next base: position 111,443 of record CADAJV010000005.1, read on the forward strand.
AAGATTATCTTTGCCTGCGTCAGCAAGCCCATCGCCTGGTTTGACCGCCATGTCGTTGATGGCTTCTTCAACTTCCTCGCTTGGGGCACCAATGCTACATCCAACGGCATCAAGACCCTGCAGAGCGGTCGCGTTCAGCAGTACGCCCTGGTATATCTCGTAGGCACCATCTTGCTAATAGCTATGTTACTAATCTTCTAAAAACTGTCAACTACTATGAATTTCCTTTCATTATTCGTATTGATTCCGCTCTTGATGTTGCTCGGCCTCTGGCTGGCCAAGGGCGTTAAGGCCGTACGCGGCGTGATGGTGGTTGGCAGTTCGCTGCTCCTGGTGCTGGCCACATACCTTACCATCGATTTCCTTGCCCAGCGTGCCGGCGGCAACACCGCCGAGATGCTCTATCAGGCCAGTTTCACATGGTTTGAGCCCCTCAACATCAGCTATCGTGTGGGTGTTGACGGCATCTCTGTGGCCATGCTGCTGCTCAGTGCCGTGATAGTCTTCACTGGCACCTTCGTCAGCTGGAAGCTCTCGCCCAACCTCAAGGACTACTTCCTGTGGTTCACCCTCCTGTCGATGGGCGTGTTCGGCTTCTTTATCAGCATCGACATGTTCATGATGTTCATGTTCTATGAGATAGCCCTCATCCCCATGTATCTGCTCATCGGCGTATGGGGCACGGGTCAGAAGGAGTACTCAGCCATGAAGCTCACCCTTATGCTCATGGGTGGCTCTGCCTTCCTCATGCTCGGCATTTTCGGTATCTTCTACGGTGCCGGCGGCCAGACCATGAACATCCTCGACATTGCCAATCATACTGGCGGTGCCCATCCCATCGACTTCGCTGGTCAGTGCATCTGGTTCCCGCTCACCTTCGTGGGCTTCGGTGTGCTGGGCGCCCTGTTCCCCTTCCACACATGGAGCCCCGACGGCCACGCCTCTGCGCCTACCGCTGTGTCGATGCTTCATGCCGGCGTGCTTATGAAGCTCGGCGGCTACGGTTGCTTCCGCATAGCCATCTTCCTGCTGCCCGAGGCTGCCAACGAGCTCAACTGGATATTCCTCATCCTCACCGGCATCTCCGTGGTCTATGGTGCCATGAGCGCCTGCGTGCAGACCGACCTTAAGTATATCAACGCCTATTCGTCGGTTAGCCACTGCGGCCTCGTGCTGTTCGGCATCCTGATGCTCACCACCACCTCCACCACCGGTGCTGTGCTGCAGATGCTCTCCCACGGCCTTATGACCGCCCTCTTCTTTGCCCTGATCGGTATGATCTACGGCCGCACCCACACCCGCGACGTGCGCCTCATGACCGGCCTCATGCAGATAATGCCCTTCCTGGGAGTCTGCTTCGTCATCGCCGGTTTGGCCAACCTCGGTCTGCCGGGCTTGAGCGGCTTCGTGGCAGAGATGAGCATCTTCGTCGGTTCTTTCCAGAATGCTGACACCTTCCATCGTGTGCTCACTGTGATGGCCACCTGCTCCATAGTCGTGGCTGCCGTCTATATTCTGCGTATGGTTGGCAAGATGCTCTATGGCGTCTGCACCGATGAGCATCATCTCAAGCTCACCGATGCCACTTGGGAGGAGCGCTTCGCCGTTATCTGCCTCATCGCATGTATTGCCGGTATCGGCCTCTTCCCCTCGTGGATTAGTAGCATGATCAGCGACAGCGTAGCTCCGATAATCGATGCAGTAAAGCAAGCAATTTAACCGTTAACCAATAAACGTTAAGAAAGGAGTTATAAGGAGTTAAAAGAAGATATAAGGAGATATAAGACATTAGTCCTGACTATCGTCCTTTATCTCCGCGTCGAAGACGCATAACTCCATCTATCTACTTCTATCTCCTTCAAATGATTAAACTTCAAATCTCAAATATCAAATTTCAAATAAAAAAGAGATGGATTATTCACAGTTTCTCAATATGGGTCAGGAGCTCTCGCTGCTTGCAGTGATACTCATCCTGTTTGTGGCCGACCTCTTTATGTGTACCGACCGCAAGAGCGGCAAGGGTGTTCTCAACACCCCGCTGCCCGTCATTCTCCTGACCGTCCACACCCTGCTGGGGCTCGCACCGCTGGTGTGCCCCTGCTGCGTGGCCGATGCAACAGCCTTTGGCGGTATGTATGTCAGCAGCAACATGGCCATTGTGGTCAAGACCATCCTCAGCATAGGCACCATCATCGTCTTCCTCACTGCCCACGAGTGGCTCAAGCAGCCCGAGATGGCCAACAAGCAGGGCGAGTACTACACCCTCACCCTGTTCACCCTGCTGGGTATGTATTTCATGGTCAGCGCAGGCCATTTCCTGATGTTCTTCATCGGACTGGAGCTCGCCTCCGTGCCCATGACCGCTCTCATAGCCTACAGCAAGCGCTCGCAGGAGTCTGCCGAGGCAGCTGCCAAGTATATCCTGACGGCCCTCTTCTCCTCCGGCCTGATGCTCTACGGCATCTCCCTGCTCTACGGTACCACGGGCACCCTGTATTTCGAGCAGATGGCCCCGCAGATTAGCGCCACCAACCTCGTGCAGTTGGCAGCCCTCGTGCTCTTCATTGGCGGTATCGGCTTCAAGATAAGCCTCGTGCCCTTCCACCTCTGGACAGCCGATGCCTACCAGGGAGCCCCCACGGCCGTGACCTCCTATCTCAGCGTCATCTCCAAGGGAGCCGCAGCTTTCGTGCTCTTCGTGGTCCTCTATAAGGTCTTTGCCCCCATCATCGACCAGGCCAACCTCCTCTTCTTCTGGATTATTATCTTCAGCATCACGCTGGCCAACATCTTCGCCGTTCGTCAGAAGAACATCAAGCGCTTTATGGCCTTCTCTGCCATCAGCCAGGCCGGTTACCTTGTGCTCGGTGTTATGGGTGCCACTCCCCAGGGCATGACCGCCATCGTTTATTATCTGCTTGTCTATATGGTAGCCAACCTCGGCGTGTTCCTCATCATCAGCATCACCGAGCAGCGCAGCGGCAAGCTGCTGATTAGCGACTACAACGGCTTTTACCGCACCAATCCCAAACTCTCCTTCCTCATGACCCTTGCCCTGTTCAGCCTGGCGGGCATTCCGCCCTTCGCCGGCTTCTTCAGCAAGTTTTTCATGTTTATGGCAGCCTTCAAGGCCGGCTTCGTGGTGTTGGTGCTCATCGCCTTGGTAAACACCGTCATCTCCCTCTACTACTATCTGCTCATCGTCAAGGCTATGTATATCAACCCCAGCGACGAGCCGATACCTACCTTCAAGAGCGACGGCTACACCAAGCTGGGCCTTGTCCTCTGCACCCTCGGCGTGGTGCTCATCGGCATCATCAGCTGGTTCTACAGCTATATCGATCAGTTCAGCTTCGGGCTGTAGAGATAAAAAGTCGATAACATAACCAATTCAGAGGAAGGCGTTAAAACACCTTCCTCTGATTTTATATATTTTTCTTACAAAAACATCGTTGTTTGGAAGAAATATATTACTTTTGCGGCATGAACGAGGAAGTGCGAGAAACATTCCACTCGGCGGAATACGATGAATATTATGATGCCCTTGATGCGAGGGTTAAGGCAAAGTATGACTATGTGGAGACGATAATAAAGACTCAGTATGTAGTCAACAAGAAATTTGTGAAGAACCTCGAAGGAACGGAATTCTATGAAGTCAGGATTTCTGTAGGAACAAATGAGTACCGTACAATAATATTTGCAGTTGATACTGCTTCGTTCACGGAAAGTAAGCGAGTGCTTTTCCTAAACTCTTTCCTGAAGAAGGGCACCAAGCAGTACAAAGGCGAGATAGCAACGGCTCGACAGATTTTAAACAAATATATATAAGGAGGACAACCGATATGATTAAAATCGATGAAAAGAAATTGGCAGCTCTGAAAACGGGTTCTCAGCATTTGGCAGAAAAGTATGGAGAACGAGGCACTCCTGCCCGTGAGGAGTTTGAGGCAAAAGCCAGGGCGTGGTATTTTGCAGAGATTCTCCGTGATGAACGCAAGCGTCAGAAATTGACTCAGCAGCAGCTGGGAGAGCGTATAGGCAAGAAGCGTGAATATATTTCGTCGCTTGAGCAGGGGCAGACAGACATGCAGTTATCTACTTTCATGTTGATTGCAAATGCGTTAGGTTTGCGATTTTCGTTAGTTGTAGGCTGACCCTTTTGTCATATTACAATTTATAATAGCGTACACGCGTCTCTCAGCAGATGTGTGTGCGTTTCTTTGTTTCCCTTCCTGCCCTCAGATAGTTTTGCTACTTTTGCAATCAGAAGTTGTGAAGAAAAAAGGATATATATGAAAGAAAATGAAAAAAAGTTGGTGCTGCCGTAAAAAAATGCGGGGCTTAAGTGTCTTATATATAGACGTGCCTCAAAAGAGAGGCGCAATAGTTAATGGATATATATGCTTGAACAGAGAATACTTGAGGAGCTTTTCCGCCAGAACTACAGCGAGATGATTCATCTGGCCAGAGTCTTGCTGGGCCATAGCGAAGAGGCAGAGGACGTGGTGCAGGACATCTTCCTGCGAGTGGCTGATAGCGACATTCCACCCAGAAAAGGGAGTTATTTGCTGGCCGCGGTGCGCAATGCCTGTCTGAACAGAATCAGGCAGATGCAGCTGCACGACAAGGTGAAGGGCATGATGCAGATTGAAGATGAGGTTGACCTGCAACCCATCGACAGGCAAATGGAAAGGATAGACGCTATTGCTGCCTATGTGGATAAGTCTTTGGAAGAGCCGCACCGCAGCATCTTCCACCTCCGTTTCGATGAAGACTTGACCATCGCAGAGATTGCCCGTCGGCTTGACCTGAACCCAAACACTGCCTACAAGTATCTCATGCAGAGCATAGAGCGTATAAGACAATACTTCAAGAATCGTTAAAACGGCAACAGCAATGAGTACAATCAATGAAAACATCCGCCAGCTACTGGACATGCTCGATAATCCAGAGGCATACTCCGAGCAGGAAATCCGCGACATCATTAACCGTGATGAGGATACTCGCGAAACATATCGTATGATGGTAGAGGCTAAGCGTAGTAGTCGCCACCGTAACGACACTCAGCCAATCAATGTGGATGCTGCCTGGCAGCGTTTCAATCAGAACCTCCAGCCAAAACGGCACAGGCTTGGCTGGATGAAGGTGGCGGCCTCCTTCATCGGCGTTCTCATTGTGTCGGGTATTGCCTTTGCCGCCATCCACACAATACGCCATCACCGGGATACGGAGGCTCCTAACGCGAAAGTTACAGAAAGTGCGGCGCTCCCCGTTACAACTGTTTCTGGCGATACGCTTGCCAGCGACACCCTTAACATGCAGCCTGTCATTTACGAAAATATCCCATTAGAGAAGATGCTGCCGGAGATAGCCGCTCATTATAATGTCAAGGTCACATTCCTGAGCGAAGACGTCCGCAGTCTCCGCTTCCGTTTTGCATGGAACCCGCAGCAGCCCATTGACCATGTGGTCAGCGACCTCAATAAGTTCGAGCACCTGAAGGTCACACTTAAGGATAACCACATTACCGTAGAATAGTCAGCCGCCATGAACAGACATATCATATTTCTCCTGCTCGCCGTGCTGCTGACTGTCAGTGCGCAGGCTCAGCAGCGTATTTCGCGTGAATATAATAATGTGTCGTTCTCCGATGCTCTCAGTGAACTCGCCAAGCAGCAGACCGACTACACCATTATGTTTCTCTACAATGAACTGGAGGATTTCCGCGTTACCACCACGGTCAGCCGTAAGACGCTGCCCGACGCCATCACGCAGATGATAGGCTTCTATCCCATCCGTATGATTGTTGATGACAGCAACCCTGAGGAAAAGAAAATCTTTGTGGAGTGTACCCACAAGACCGACCGCCACCTGACGGGCACCATCATTGACGAGCAGGGCCAGCCCGTGGCATACGCCAATGTGGCAATCCTTAACCCTGCCGACTCCACGCTGCTTACTGGCGGCGTCTCCAACGAGAGTGGCTACTTCGCCATTCCCTATGAACAAGACAAAGTTCTTGCCCGCATCTCCTACGTCGGCTACAAGACCATCTACAAGATTTGCAGCCAGCCAGAAGTGGGAACCATACGAATGCAAGTGGATAACTATGCACTGAAAGGCGTGACGGTGAAAGGGCATGTTGCCCAATACCAAATGGGCAGTGAGGGGATTATTACGAACGTTAACAACACTCCGCTCAGCCATATTGGTACTGCTGATGATGTGCTGAGACATGTGCCAGGCATCATAGCCAAGGATGGAGTTTACGAAGTCTTCGGCAAAGGCACGCCAATCATTTACATCAATGGCAGAAAGATGCGCGATAAAAAAGAACTGGAACAATTGAAATCCACAGACATTAAAAGCGTAGAACTTATCACCAATCCTGGAGCAAAGTATGATGCAACCGTGGGAGCCATCGTGAAGATTCAGACCCTTCGTAGGACCGGCGATGGTTTCAGCATAGACACATGGGGACGTTGGCGACAGGGACGCAAGGCTCATGGGTCTGTCTCACTTGACATCAATTATCGTCACAATGGCCTTGACATCTTCACTTCTCTATGGGCCAGCAAAGGGAAGTATCTGCAACAGTCGGCACTCACGCAGGAAGCTCAGGTCGATACACTCTGGCAGCAAAGTAATGATTTAAGGACAGATATTGTCGATCGTGACTACAGCATTGAAGGAGGTTTCAATTATATGCTTAATGAGCATCACAGTTTCGGTATGAAATACGAGATGACATTGCCATCCACTTCTGACGAGATGACAGAGCTGACAAGCGATGTGATGGCAAACGGCCAATTCTACGATAAATGGAAAAACTTGACCAATAAGCAGACCAAGGGGGTGGCAGGTCATAAAATGAATGCCTATTATTTAGGCAAGATTGGAAAGTTGGACGTTGACTGGAATTTTGACTATCTGCACAGTGGCTACAACGAGCAAAGTAATATTGAAGAGACTTGCCAAATACAAGACAATCGTCTGATTGATGCCGAAAACAGGGTGAGAAACAATTTGTTCGCATCGAAACTCACGATGACCTATCCTCTGTTTGGCGGCTCCTTGGACTTTGGCGCAGAATACACCAATACCAAGCGACAGGATGACTATGCGAATCCACAGAACTTTGTCGCCTCTACCTACAGCACACTGAAAGAGCAAAACATCAGCCCCTATGCGGAATATTCCAAGATGTTTCCTAAAATTGGTACGTTGCGGGCCGGGCTTCGCTATGAACACGTGAATTTCGACTATTATGAAAGTGGCCACCTTGTGGAAGGACAAAGCCGCAGTTATGGGAATCTCTATCCGTCCCTCTCCTTTGTCACACGTCTTGGCAAGGTACAGGCCCAGATAGCCTATTCTGCCAAGACCACACGCCCCACCTATCGCCAGTTGAGCAACGACGTGTTCTATGTTAATCGTTACGGCATGCAGCGGGGTAATCCATTGCTTGACAATTCCATCATCCACAACATCTCCATTCAA
>CADAJV010000006.1 GCA_902788275.1 uncultured Bacteroidales bacterium
AACAGAGAAGTTAAGCCCGCCCGCGCCGATGGTACTGCATTCGCGGGAGAGTAGGTATCCGCCATCTTGGACAGGCTCCGCAGCATCACGCTGCGGAGCTTTTTTTGTTTGTTCCGGGGCATGAAGCTGCGGAGCTTTCTTGTTTGGCACGGCCCTTTCATGAATCGGAGAACCCGGGGCTGGAGGTGGACCCGCGCGGGAAAACCGCGCGGCACACTGAAAGACGGACGGAACGGCGCAGCGCACTGAAAGGAGGACGGGACGGCGCGGCACACTGAAGGACGGACGGGACGGGTCCGCGCAGCCGAACTGCGCGGCACACTCATTTTATTCATTATAGCGTTAGCAGAGAGGCATTTTTGCAATAAGTAAGGGATTAAAGACATAAAAGCATAGTATTTATTTGGTTGATATTATTTGTTTTCATATATTTGCAGAATAAAAGACAATTTATATATAAAATGTATAACCTTTAAACACAAACGATATGAAGCACAGACACACTCTCTACACTGTACTGCTGGCAATGCTTGCCGCCATCTTTGGTACTGGCAAAGCCGCTGCGCAGCAAGCTTACACAGAGTACGACAGCGAGACCAAGACGCTGACATTCTACTACGACGATGACCGTGCAACCCGTTCGGGCAAGACCTACACCGTACCTGACGAGGCTACTACCCCTGTATGGAATCAAATCGCCGGTGGTCCTTCCAGCGAGATAACCACAGTGGTATTCGACCCGTCGTTTGCCGATGCCCGCCCCACCTCAACAGCCAGCTGGTTTGCAGACATGGGTAACCTCGTGACCATCAATGGTATGGCTGAGAACCTCAACACCAGCGAGGTAACGAGCATGGACCGTATGTTCAACCGTTGCACGAGCCTTGCAAGCATCGACCTGAGCGGATTCGACACAAAGAAACTGGAGGATACGTATGGCATGTTCAGCAGCTGCGAGAGCCTGGAGGAGCTCGACCTGACGAGCTTTGACACTCAGAGCCTGAAGGACACGGAAGGCATGTTCAGATACTGTTCCCTATTGAGGAGCATCTACATCAACACCATGACTTGGGACATGTCGGGGGTTACAAACTCCAAGAACATGTTTCTTGACTGTAAGAAAATCCTGGGATGCCGAGGCACTGTCTACGACGTAAACCATATAGACAAGGATTACGCACAGCTCGACTACGGCGGTGGCGACCCGGGATACCTCTCCATTCCGCCGGAAGCGTATGTTCTCTATGACGGAAGCAGCACACTCACATTCTACTGCGACTATGACCAATGGCTCCGCATCGGAACGACCTACTCCCTCAACAAAGATAACTTCTTGCCTGATTGGAGCAGCGATGCCGCATCCATCAGCACCGTCATCTTCGACCCGTCGTTCGCCGCAGCCAGACCTACGACAACCCACTCATGGTTCAGCGGCATGCCTGGCCTTTCGCTCATCACCGACATACAATACCTCAACACCAGCGAGGTGACCGACATGGGCGACATGTTCGACGGCTGCTACAGCCTTCCCGAGGTTGACCTCAGTCATTTCGACACGAAGAAAGTCACAGACATGAATGCCATGTTCGCTTACTCCTCCCTTTCGGAACTTGACCTCAGCAGCTTCGACACCCACAATGTGATCAACATGAATCAGATGTTCGATGGCTGCAGCAGTTTAGGCACCATCACCGTGGGCAAAGACTGGAATACAGATAATTTACTCTCTTCCACCAATATGTTCAAGGACTGCTACACCCTCGTCGGAGGCTATGGCACCGCTTACGACCCTGACCATACCGACGCCACCTATGCCCGTTTCGATTTCGGCGAGGATGACCCTGGCTACCTGACAGGAAAGTTCGAGCCGTACGCAGCGCTGTACGACAGCAAGCTGACATTCTACTACGACATGGCTCGCGAGGAGCGCAGCGGCATCAAGTTTGACCTGAACACCAACGGCACCACCCCACCGGATTGGGACGCCTACAAAAAAGACATTACCGCAGTGGCCTTTGACCCCATGTTTGCCTACGCACGCCCCGTGGTGACATACTGCTGGTTCAACCAAATGATTAACCTTAAAGAAATCGAAGGCATTGAGTACCTCAACACCAGCGAGGTGACCGACATGACGAGCATGTTCTTCGGCTGCAGTTCCCTCACCAGCATCGATGTCAGCCATTTCGACACGAGGAAAGCAACGAGCATGCACTCCATGTTCCGCAACAGCGGCATCACCAGCCTCGACCTAAGCAACTTCGAGACATGGGATGTTGTCCTGATGAGCTCCATGTTCCAGGACTGTTCCTCGCTGCAGACCATCTATGTCAGCGGCGGCTGGGGCACCGCAAGCCTTACCGACAACGGCAGCTACATGTTTGAAGGCTGCACCAACCTCGTGGGCGGCGCAGGCACAGAGTATGACGAGGACGTCACCGACGCCACCTATGCCCGCATCGACGGCGATGACGACAACCAGGGCTACCTCACCTACAAGGGAGTATATGCCGTGCTGGATGACGAGGGCACCCTGACCTACTACAACGACGGCCTGCGCGACCAGCGCGAAGGCAAGATATATAACCTTGGAGGAGGCATCGCCCCCGGATGGAACACCATGTCCGACCACGGCTACCTGTCCATCAAGGCCGCAGTGGTTGACCCGTCGATGGCCACCGCCCGCCCCACCTCCACAAGGCTATGGTTCGCCAGCCTGAACGTTAGTGAGATAAAGGGACTGGAGTACATCAACACCAGCGAGACAACCGACATGTTTGCCATGTTTAAGGGCTGTGCAGCCAAGAACCTCGACCTCAGCCACTTCGATACCCGCAAGGTGACCGATATGAACACGATGTTCGCCGGCTGCAGCAGCCTGACCGAGCTGGACTTGAGCAACTTCGACACCCGCAACGTGACCAACATGACTTCCATGTTTGAGTTCTGCTCCAATCTGAAGAGCGTTGACGTCAGCAGCTTCAACACAGAGAATGTGACGTGGACGCAGAGCATGTTCCGCGGCTGCGAGTCAATGCAGGTAATCGACCTCTACAACTTCAACACCGCGAATGTGAAGTACATCGGCTTCATGTTCCGCGACTGCTCAGAGCTCACCACCATCCTCGTCGGCGACGAATGGAGCACGGCTTCAGTAGTAGACGACGACTTCATGTTCACCGACTGCCCCAACCTGGTGGGCGGCCTGGGCACCACCTATGACGAGGAACACATCGGCGCATCATACGCCCACATCGATGAGGGCGAAATCAACCCCGGCTACCTGAGCAGGAAAGACGCCTATGCCATCTTCGACAACAAGACCTTTACCTTCTACTTCGACGGCAAGCGCGACCAGCGCGTAGGCGAGAAATATGACCTTACGGGCCTCGACTGGTACTACGACAACACCAACAAGAAAGTCGTCACCGTAACCTTCGACCCGTCGTTTGCCACCTACCGTCCCACCAAGACCGCCAGCTGGTTCGCCTCCATGACCCACCTGACCACCATCAACGGCCTGGAGAACCTCAACACCAGCAAGGTGACCAGCATGACCTTCATGTTCGCCAACTGCGAGGCCCTGACTAGCCTTGACCTCAGCACCTTCAACACAGAGAAGGTAACCGACATGTCCTACATGTTCTATTCTAACAGCTTCAGCGCCCTTGAGACCCTCGACCTCAGCGGCTTCAACACAGCCAACGTAACAGATGTCGAAAGCATGTTTGACGGCTGCACCGAGCTCAAGACCATCACCGTCGGTGACGGCTGGAACGTAGACGGAGCATTCAGCGACGACATGTTCAACAACTGCACCAGCCTTGTCGGCGAGAAGGGCACCACCTACGATGCAGCCTTCACCAGCGCCTCCTACGCCCACGTCGATGGAGGCGAGGAGAACCCCGGCTACCTGACCGCAGCCAAGAAGCGCAACCCAGCCGATGTCAACGGTGACGGCGACGTCAACACCGCCGACGTAGTGGCAGTATACTCCTTCATCGAGAAGGGCGAAGCCAGCCTCTTCACCCACGATGCAGCCGACGTAGACGGCGACGGTGACGTCAACACCGCCGACGTGGTAGCAATCTATGCCGCCATCATCGGCGACGGGGGAGCCGGCAGCCGCGAGTTCAACAGGCAGATGCTCAAACTCCTGGACAAGTAATAAACACCTAACTCCACACAAGGGAGGGGCGACTCAGGTCGTCCCTCCCTTTATATGTTTAATATTACAGTCCGTTAAAAAGCCACTCCCATACGCCAACCTCTAAGATTACACAACCTCAATATCATTGCGAAAAGAAAAAATATAATCGCACAGAGCCGAAATCTAATCGCGCCAAAACGAGATCTAATCGCGTCGGGACCAGCCTTCCCCTCGCGATTAAATTTTATTTTTACGCAAAGAAAATGAATCTGCAGGGAAATGCCCTTGCTCTTTTCCGTGCAAGGTTTGCAAGGATTGCAAGAATTTTGACCTAAGAACCTATTGGCGACTGAATGGATTTGGTGGCGCTCTCAATCTTCAGCGGAGTGAAGAGTCTGGGAGTTGGTGGAGCTGTTGCCAGTAACAATATGTATATTATTTCCATAAATAATTACCTATTCGTGTGAGAAACAAAACCCGAAAAAGCGGCTGATTCTATAAAAATCAGATGTTATTTTTTGTCGTTTCAATGTTTTTTGCGAATTTTGGACACTGAAAACATTATGAAAAAATATTTCTTACTTCTTTCTTATTATATCTGCCTCCTCATTCCGTGCCTTGCGCAGCAGACTCTTGATGACGTGGACGGCACTCCATGGGCTGACGCGGTGTCACCTGTCGAGGGGTATGCGCCGTCAATGGTGAGCATCCCCGCCAGCGGGGTGAAGCATGCTCCCTGCGACCGCAGGCTGTCGTTGTCAGGCGAATGGACTCTGAGCGACGGTCAGGGCATCAGCGTGAGCGCACAGGTGCCGTGTGGCATCCACTCCGCGCTGATGAAGGCTGGCGCCATTCCCGACCCGCGCCTCGGCCGCAACGACACCATTGCTGAGCAGTGCTCCTACCGGGGATGGACTCTGGAGCGCACCTTTCAGTACGACGGCTCGATGACCAACCCGCTGCTCTGCTTCAAGGGCGTTGCCAACAAATGCCGCGTATGGCTCAACGGACAGATAATTGGCGAGCACGAGGGCATGTTCGGCGGCCCCGACATAGCCGTCGGCTCCCTTCTGCGCAAGGGCAACAACACCATCAAGGTGGAGCTTGACCGCATCGGCATCCTCGGCGGCGGTTGGACTCGCGATGCCAACGAGAACTGGAAGAACACCGTAGTGGTCAACTGCGTCTATGGCTGGCACTACTCGAGGATTCCGTCGCTGGGCATCTGGGATGATGTGTTCATCTGCGAGCGCCCTGCCTGCCGCATAGAGAAGCCGTTTATCATGACGCGCCACTGCAACGGCGACATGCGCCTCGGCATCACCCTCCCCACCGCTACCAGCGGCGAGATAAGGCTGCTCGTCACGCCCTGCAACTTCAAGGGCAAGAGCCAGGCCTACAAGACGACCGTTAAGGACGCGCAGGGCAATGTGGCCTTTGACTTCCACATCAGCAAGCCGCAGCTGTGGTGGCCCAACGACGCAGGCAAGCAAAACCTCTACCGCGCTGAGGTGCAACTTGTCAAGGACGGCAAGGTGATGTCGGTATGCTCCACCCGCTTCGGCGTACGCACCATAGAGATGAAGCCGCTGCCGCTGCCGGCGGAGGAGCAGGCCAAGTGCTACAAGTGGCTGTTCTGCATCAACGGCCGCGACATGTTTATCAAAGGCACGGGCTGGTGCACGATGGATGTGATGCTCGAATTCACCCGCGAGCGCTACGAGCGCTTCCTCTCCGTTGCCAAGCAGCAGCATGTGCAGATGGTTCGCGCTTGGGGCGGCGGCATGCCCGAGACCGACACTTTCTATGATGTCTGCGACGAGCTGGGCATACTCGTGCTGCAGGAGTGGCCCACCTGCTGGGACAGCCATTTCGTGCAGCCCTACGACCTGCTGAAGGAGACCGTAGAGCGCAACACCGTGCGCCTGCGCAACCACCCCTCGCTTGCCATGTGGGGCGGAGGCAATGAGTCGTACACCCTCGTGAGCCCGACCATCGACATGATGGGGCGCCTTGCCAAGGAGCTTGACGGCACCCGCGTGTTTCACCGCGGCGAGCCCAGAGGCGGCAGTCGCCACGACTACCACTGCTGGTGGGAGAACTACCCCATCTCCTACAACCTCAGGATGACCGCCCACTTCTGGGGCGAGTTTGGCATACCGTCGCTGCCCAATATCGAAACTATCAACCGCTACCTTGACGGGGAGAGCTTCCAGTGGCTGCCCGACGCCGAGTCGAGGTTCACCCACCACACCGCCACCTTCGGCTACTCCGGCGACATAGAAAACCTCGCCCAATATGCCGGCTACTTCATGCCGCTGGGCAAGCTGGAGGACATCATCCTCGGTTCGCAGCTGGCCCAGTCAGAGGGAGTGCGCCACACCCTCGAGCGTGCCCGCACTATGTGGCCGCAGACCACGGGAGCACTTTACTACAAACTCAACGACAACTACCCCGGCCTCTCGTGGTCGAGCATTGACTATGAGGGAGCCATCAAGCCGTTGCACTACTTTGCGCGGCGTGCCTTCGCACCCACAACAACTGTGCTGCTTTTCGACACCACCAACCTGGCGCGCCAGGAGGCCGTGCTGCCCTACTACCTGCTCAACGACGACCCCGCCCTCAACGGCAAGCAGCTGAAGGCGCACCTCACGGTGTGGAACCACCAGATGGAGTGCGTCTATGACAACACCTTCACCCTCACCCCGCAGCAGATGGTGGAGAAGATTGCCGACATACGCCTGGGCAGCGAGCAGACCACCTCCGACATGCTCTACCTCAAGACCGACATCCTCGGCCCCGGCAACAAGCTGATTGCCCGCAACTGGTACTTCAGCAACTACGAAAGCCATCAGGGTGCGCTCAAGGAGTCGAAACCCGCCACCGTCGTGATGAGGCAGAAAGGCAAGAGCCTCAGACTCACCAACACCTCCGACTACCCCGCCGTAGGCGTCACACTCAGTGCCCCCGGCCATGCCAGCGAATTTATGCCCTCCGACAACTATGTATGGATAGACCCGCACGAGACAGTCACCATTGCTACCAACGTGCCACAATCCGTAGCCCTCGACTGGTGGAACAATAAACGTTAAACAATAACCGTTATTATTTGAAATTTGCCGCTTCGCTCTCGCAGCTCTTTTATGCCAGCCCGCGCCTGGCGCGACCACTGGCGAGCTGCTCGCGATGCCTTCGACATTAAGCATTGATTATTAACCCCAAAATATTATGAAGAAATCAATTCTTACATTCACTCTCATACTTGCGCTCGCGCTCTTCACATGGAGCTGCAGCGACAATGACTCTGACAATCCAGCCCCTGCACCGACAGCCCTGGACATAGTAATGAACGAATACAAGGCCCTCGTGGACGAGTTCCCCGAAGCCAAGGACCACTTCATCGAGGCCCGCTTCACCCTCAACAAGGAGATTGCCGAGGCCGATGACATAAAGGCCGAATCGGTGGAGATTTGGTGCTACTTCTGGAACGCACGGGAAGGCTACAGCGAACTCTTTGTGCTGGAGCGCGACCTCATCACCGGCGAGAGGCAGACCTACCACTTCGCGGCTGAATCACCCTACATGGGCGACAAGCAGATACCCGAGTCGGAAATGAAATCGCTCACCGTCTCGCTGGAGAAAGCCCTGCAGCTGGCAAAAGAAGAGGTGAAGAACAACAAGCCTGACAGCGACGGCCTCTACACCAGCTATGTCACCCTGCGCAAGCCCCTCTACCCCTTCTGGGATAATCCGCAGTATGTGGTGGGAGGCAAGGCCACCCGCAGAGACCACGTGTTTATCGACGCCCTCAACGGCAAGGTGACGATTGACGAGACCGTCCTGCCCGAAGGCGACGCCATGATGTTTCTCGTCGATGACTTCAACACCATCGTTGATGAGTATGGCGGCAACGGCCAGAGAATGGGCTATTCGATGCAAATCAACTGGAACCTCGTGTCGGTGGAGCTTGAGCTCAACGATGCCCTCGATGAAGCCCAGATCAGCGACTTTGAGCCCGTCAAGATTACCTATAACTTCTATGTGCCCGCAGACGACGATCATCCCTCAGTGCTCATAAAGGCAGTGCGCAACTCGCTGCAGCTGGGCACCGAGTTGGAGTACAGCGAAGAGACTGACGTGCCCAACCCGTGGCCGCACAATCAGTTCCTGCACCCGGGCTACACCGACCGTCTGATTAGCCTTGAGGAGGCCATCACCGCCGTAAAGATTGGCCCCGTTACTGACACCGACACTCCCATCGTGACCATCTGCCAGCCCCAAGGTTTTGAGCGTGCCGCCTACAAGTTCCTCGGCAACGACGCTCCCACCGTGTATGTTGATTCGGAGAGCGGAGAGCTAATAACTTCCGTGGCACAATAACCTCTCTTGCTCCGTGAACCACAGACTATTATACTGCATAATCGCATTGTTCTTCTGCAATAGCATTATTGCAGAAGACTATGCGCTTGTGTGGCAGGAGGAGTTTGACTATGCGGGAGAGCCTGACCCTGCGAAATGGACCTACGAGCAGGGATTTGTGCGCAACCAGGAGTGGCAGTGGTATCAGCCCCAGAACGCCTATGTGCGCGACGGTATGCTGACCATTGTCGCCCGTGAGGAGCACTTTGCCAACCCCACGTTCAACCCGCAGTCCAACTACTGGGGCTGCAAGCGCGACAGCGTACACTGCACCTCCGCCTGCGTCATCACCAATGACCGTCAGACATTCCTCTACGGCAGAATAGAGGTGTGCGCCCGCATCCCCGCCACACCCGGTACATGGCCCGCCATCTGGCTGCTCGGTGCGCAGCGCAACCTGCCACAGGCAGAGCGCAGGCCGTGGCCGTACTGCGGCGAGGTGGACATCATGGAATACTACCCTGTCAACGGCAAGCCCCACATCCACGCCAACGCATGCTGGGGAGGCAAAGACGGCAACAGCGTATGGGACTCCCACGCCACGCCCGTGGAGAATCGGACGAGCGTCAACCCGCAGTGGGCAGCGCAATTTCATGTTTGGACAATGGACTGGGACGAGGATTGGATACGCATCTATCTGGATGACGAGCTGCTCAACGAGATAGACCTGTCGCAGACCATCAACGGCAGATACGGCGAGGAGAATCCCTTCCACAAACCGATGTACCTGCTGCTCAACCTTGCAATGGGCAGCACCGGCGGACAAGTGGACATGCAGACCCTGCCTGCCCGCTACGACATAGACTACGTGCGCTACTATCAGAAGCGTTAGCGCCAAAGCCTCTTTACAGAATCACCTGCCTGCAGGCATGAAGAAGATTGTCACTACCTACCTGACAATCTTCTTTATGCTTTCTGTCCAAAACTCGGCAAGGCGGATAGCTCCCTGAGGGTTTGGGTGAAGATAGAATTTCAATCCCTGTCCCAGAGCTGAAGGCTCAGCCACGAAAAGGTCGGTGCGGTTCTCGAAGGCGCGGAAAGTCTTGCGGCTGCCCTGGAACACACGCTGCGGCGTGGCTTTCCCATATTCCTTGCAGAGGGCGTCGATTTCGGGGAGGTAGGTGCGCAGACGGGCAAGACCTGTATGAAGATAGCGCGCCCCGTTATAGGTGTGGGGATGATACCAGATGGGATAGTTGATGATAACCTTAGCCGTAGGGTAACGATTGAGGATATAATCCACAATCTTCCTGACATTAGCAATATAGTCGGTAGGAGCCACAGGCGCACCGGTGCAACAGTCGATGGCGCTATCGTTGGTGCCGAGCATCATGGTAAAGATGAGGGCTCCGTCTTTCTGCGCAAGCTCATCGGCAGCAGCAACCATCCGCTGGAAAATGCGACTGTTGCGCTCAGGCAGCCAGTCAACCGTAGTGGAACCCGACACGCCGCAGTTGCGGACATTAACCTCATAGCCGGCAGCAGTGAGCTGCTCGCCTACACGCACTGGCGGCGCCTCGGTATTATGGTTGATCTCAGCGCCATAGGTGATGCTATTGCCTATAAACACGATGTTAACCTTGGGATTTTTTGATTTGCCATTACACACTGCAATAGCCACGAGGCAAAGAATTGCGAAAAAGGTGAATCTTTTCATGCTGAAGATATTTTTGTTGGTTATTTGAGCGCAATTTAATCATTTCCCACCAATTAAATGCAAAAATTAGTGTAACTTCGCTGCGATTTATGGCAATTACGACTAAAACAAGACATATTCTGCACTGGCTACTGCGTAATTTAGTTGCTGCTGTGGTAGGGCTAGCTGTATTTACTTTGGTGGTAAACCTTAACCACGGCTATCATTGGATATGGTTTGACTTTACCAAAACCAACATGGTAGATATCAGCATGGACCGCCATCTGAGCCTTGAAGACCGTCTGGAGCGCAGGTTAGGAGTTGATTATGACTTCGTGCAGATGGTGAAGGGTATGACTCCCGAAGACGCAGTGATATTCTATCCCTCGCGCGAAGATTTCATGGCCACACCCTCCCATGGCAACAAGGTGCCATTCCATGCCTCTCTGACCGACAAGGTGGCTGCCATCCGCATTCTCTATCCTCGCAAAGTAGTCGTTGCGGAGGAACTGGGCAAGACACCCTACGCTGACAAGCTGACGCACATTGCCATAGTCAACGGACTGCATCGCGACATGGTCAGTTACCCCTCCGACACTATGCCTACCATTGATGTGCTTCCGGTGAATGCAGCCGACTATGTTCCGTTCTAAAGAGAAAGTAATAATGAGGTAAGGAGTAGTTAGCAATGCTGATATTGATTTTTATAATAGGATTTATGCTGCTAAGCAGTATGGCACGGCGCAGTTCACTGCTGGAGAAAGTGGGTTTTGCGCTGCCTATAGGCATGGCAGCCGTCACATTGGCAATGTTGCTAATGGACTGGGCACACATTGCACTCACCCGCACCAGCATGACCATGCTTACGCTAACCTTGCTACTGACCGCTGTGGCTGCCAACGGCAAAACCCTGATAGCCATGGTACACAAGAGGCCCTCACTACACGTTTCTTTTAACAAGTTACATTTCAAGTGGTTCAACCTCCTTTGGCTGCTGATGCTGATGGGCGTAATATTGCTGGAGTACGTAAACATAAGCAAATGCCTCATCTACCCCACTTACGACCGCGACTCGATGGCGGCCTTCGATACCTTCGGCTATGTCTGCGCGCAGGAAGGTACATACTTGCGCATGAGTCTCTTTGATGCCAACTATATCCCCTCGCTGCACCATGCCGGCAGTGCTATGAGCTATGTGCCTATGCTGCCCCTATCATACGCATACCTTTATATATATGGTGCCGCCACATCGAAGGCTATTCCCGCCCTTATATACCTGGGATTCCTCTTCGGCCTCTACGGCCTGTGTCGCCGCCGACTGACTCACACAGCCTCCATGCTGGTACTGCTGGGAGTGATACTGACACCAGAGATGACATCCTTTGCCTCCCATTCCATAACCAACGTGATGCATGCCTGCGTGGCCTCGGCGGCAATTCTTTATCTGTGCTTATGGCTGGAGCGGCGCGAGCCATTCGACCTCAGACTGATGGCGCTAATGCTGGCCATTAATGTGTGGATGCGTGCCGAGGGAGTAGTGTTCATCGGCGTGGCGCTCATATTTATATTTATCTCGCTGATAAAGAACCGTACATCCACCCCGCTTCCCTCTGCCGAGGGGGAATCGATTCGCCCGAAGTCCCAATGGTGGGCCATAGCGTTGCCCGTGCTTGCCGTACTGCCCTTCTTACTGTGGACAGTGTGCAACAGCACATGCGGACTGGCCTCGGAAAGCACACTCATCACTCACCCCTTCTGGGACGGTGACAAGCTGCTCACCGTATGGCACGGGGTGTACGGCCTGCTAGGCGGCAGCGACTATTACGGGTGGACTTTTAACATCGCACTGATAATGCTGCACGTACATATCTTCTATGCCATCTACCTCAGGCTGCGCCACCAGCCCCTGCGCCCCGAGGGACTGAGCCTGAGCCACTACCTTATCTGGACCATCATGATCGGCATAGCAGGCTATGTGACGGTGCTCTATCAGGTAGATTACCAATGGGACAGCATCCAGAATGTGCTTGATTTCTCCGCCAAGCGCTTCCTTTTCTGCTTTGTGCCGATGGCATGGTTCTTCAGTGTCAGCGTAGTGCCCATGCGTAAATTCGCCACATGGTTTGAGCGCAAGTGCGGTATCGGCAACTTATGAAAAACTTGTCTGATAAGCGACCAAATACGGAAGAATACGATGAAAACGGCTGATTTCTGCGTGACTTATACCGAAAACTTCGTATCTTTGTGCCATTATGGATATTAAGCGACTACCAGCAACCATTCTGAAATGGATAGGGAGGATTCTGCTCTCCATCCTGATATTGATATTCTTGCTGGTGGTAGCAGTATATCTGCCTCCCGTGCAACAATGGCTCAAGAACTGGGCTTGCGACTACCTGAGCGAGGAGACTGGCATGAGGGTGGAGATTGACCACGTTAGGCTTACCCCATGGCTAGACCTCCAAATGCAACGCATGAGCGCCGTGGACCAAGGCGACACAGTGGTGGCCGCCGAGGAACTGCTGCTTGACGTTAAGGTGCTACCTCTGTTGAAGGGTAAGGTGGACCTCAACGGCTTTGAACTGCGCCAGGCTAAGCTTAACACCAAAGACTTTATTAGCGACACTCACATAGAGGGTCGCTTTAGGTTGCTCAAGATGGACATTCCAGCGGTTTGCGACCTGGAGAAGAAGCACATCGACGTAAATCGCGTGAGGCTGAAGGATGCCGATGTCAAGCTGATGCTTAGTGACACAGCCGCCGTTGACACCACCCCGTCGGAGCCTGTGGAATGGCAGATTGCTCTAAACGAGCTAAAGGTAGATAACACCAGATTCTATGTACAGATGCCCGGCGACTCGCTGCGCCTGAGCGGCAACGTCAGCTCACTCAGTGCCCGTCAGGCTGACATAAACATAAAGGAAGACTCCTACAAAGTTGGCAGTCTGGATCTGCAGGCCAGCAATGTGGCCTACGACTTACCCTATGAAAAGCCACAGAAGGGTCTCGACACCAACCACCTTCACTTCCCCACCCTGACGCTCAATGCTGACAAGGTCAGCTACACCAAGGACGGCCTCGACCTCGGCCTCAAGCAACTGGCCCTCAGGGAAAAGAGCGGCCTGGAACTGAGCAACCTCAGCGGCACGCTGCACTATGACTCCACCCTCGTCAAGCTCAGCAACGGAGTAATTGAGACACCTCACAGCCGCCTGGAAGCCGATGCCTCGGTAGGCGACGGCAACCGCATGAACATCAAAGTGAAAGGCAACATAGGCAAACAGGACATTATGCTGCTGTCCGAGGACCTGGGCAACATGCTGCCCAACAAGCCTGTAGGTGTCAATATGCGTGCCGAGGGCACGATAGACAATCTCGACTTAGACTATGGCATCATAACACTGCCTGGCAATATGGAGATGCGCCTCAGCGGCCGTCTAAATGAGCTAAGTTCAGAATTGCGCCGCAACGGACGGCTGCACTACACCGTTGCACTCAAGGATGCCAGCTTCCTGCGCAACATTCTGCCCAAGGACCTCCAGAAACAACTACGCATACCCAACGGCACGCGTATAGGTGGCGACCTAGACTTCCGCGGCAACCACTTCAATCTCAGCAAGAACACTATCTACAGCGGCAAGGGCAGCCTCACATTCACAGGTCAGTTTGATGCCAATCACATGGCCTACAACGGCCGCCTCACAGCCCGACAGTTCCCCTTACAGAACTTCCTGCCGGGCATGGGCCTCAGCCCCCTCACAGGCGAGTTTACCTTGAAGGGCAAAGGCACTGACTTCCTCAGTCCCGGCACCGTCTTGACACTCGACAGCAATATCGGCAGCTTCACCTACGCTGGTTTGCCGCTGAGCAACATGCATATCAAGGCCAATCTCAGCGGGCCCAACGCCGAGGGTACCCTGCAGGCTGACAACTCGTGGCTCAAGGCCAACCTCGATTTCAGCGCCCAGCAGCAGGCAGGGCGTATCAGCGGATCGCTGGACGGCAGCATTACAAGTCTGCGCCTGAGCCAGCTGACCGGTGACGACAGCAATGCCGACCTGCGCCTAATGGCAGACATACACCTTAAGGGTTTCTATGAGGACAAGGCTCAAAAGATGGCCGTAGGCGGCACTATTGACAATCTCAACGCCGTTGATTCACGCCTGGGGTATCCTGGTGGCAGCATACGCTTTGGTCTCGGCACCAGTCCGGACTCCACCCACATTTATCTAAACTCGGGCGATCTCACCCTCATGTCGCGCGCCGAGGAACCGCTTGAGCAACTTATCAGCGACTTCAGCAACGTCAGCAACGAGCTGACCTCCAAGCTCAGTGCCGCACAGTTGAACCACAACACACTGCGCCTGCTGCTGCCCGATATGAAGATGCGCCTACACGCTGGCAGCAACAATCCGCTCCACCAGATGATGATGGCCAACGGCTTCCGCTTTGACACACTGAGCGCCACCATGACCACCAACACCGCCACAGGCATCAACGCCACAGCTAACATAGCCAACCTGCGCACTGGTGCAGTGCTGCTGGAGAGAACACACCTCACCATAAAGCAGGACAGCGATGCCCTGCGTCTCAACGCCAGCATAGAGAACACCAGCAAGAAGAACCCCAACCGCTTTAAGGCCACCCTCAACGGCAGTCTGCTCAGCGACGGCTTCAGCGTGATGGCCAACTTCAAGGACGACAAGGGCCGAGAGGGCATCAACATAGGCACCCGTGCCACCCTCGACGGCCACGGCGGTATCAGCTTCACCCTGATGCCCAGAGTATCCACTTTGGCCTACCGCCAGTTTAAGGTCAACGAAGACAACTACCTGCGCATGGACTCAGCGGGCTTCTTCAACGCCAACATAGACCTGCTGGCCGACGACAACACCAATCTCAAGCTCTTCTCCATCAATCAGGACAGCATAAATCAGGACATCACCCTCTCGCTGGCCAACCTCAACCTCCACGACCTTAGCAGCGTAGTGCCCTTCATGCCTAGCGTCAGCGGATGGCTGGACGGTGATATCCACGTCATCAAAACTCCTCAGAGCCTTACCGCCGTAGGCCAGTTACAGAGCCGCAAGCTGGAATACGAAGGCCTCTACATCGGCGAGATTGGCACCGAGCTCTTCTACATGCCAGAGGATGACGGCCACTATGTGGTGGCTCAGATACTGAGCGATGATAAAGAGGTAGCAGTCCTCGACGGCCACTACTATGAGCGTCATGGCGGCACCCTTGATGCCACTCTCAGCCTCGACCAGTTCCCCGTAGCTCTGCTCAACACCTTCCTCAGCGACGACGGCACTATGGCCCTCCACGGCATGGCCAATGGCGAGATAAGTGTCAAAGGCCCCACCAGCAACATCGTCCTCAACGGTCAAATCAACCCCGACTCCGTCCACGTCTACTCCGACCTATACGGCTTCGACCTCGCCATGGAGGACAAGCCCATAACCATCAGTCAGGGCAATATTATCTTCGACCAGATGAAATTCCTGGGCCGACAGAGCGACAACCCTCTCATCATTGACGGTAGCGTGGACCTCGGCAACTTCAGCAATATCAACTACGACCTCAGCATCAAGGCAAAGGACTTCAGCCTCATCAACGCCGAAAAGACCAAGAAAGCCCTCGTCTATGGCAAAGTCTTTGTCGATATTGATGCCACACTCAAGGGCAAGTCAGGCTTTATGATGCTGCGCGGCAACCTCAACGTGCTGGGCAAGACCGACGTAACCTATATCATGCGCGACACGCCCTTGCAGGTTGATGACCAATTCAACGGTCTAGTGGAGTTTGTGGACTTCAGCGATGACGGCGAGCAGGAGGAGCAACCCGAGGAAAGCGGTGGCCTCTTTGTCAGCCTCAACCTCAATGTGGACCAGGCCACCCACCTGCACTGCGACCTGAGCGACGACGGCAAGAGCTACGTTGACTGCAACGGCGGCGGCGACCTCAAGATGATGATGTTCCCTGGCGGCGACATGAGCATGACGGGCCGCTTCAACATAAAGGGTGGCGAGATGAAGTACACCCTGCCCTTCATACCACTCAAGACCTTTACCTTCGCTGAAGGCAACTACATCCAATTCAACGGCGACATCGGCAACCCCACCCTCAACATCACCGCCACCGAGCGAACCAAGGCTGCCGTGACCGGCGAGACCGACGTGAGCCGCATGGTAGTCTTTGACGTTGGCGTCAAGATAACCAAGCAGCTCAGCAATATGGGCGTAGAGTTCCTTATCAACGCCCCTGAAGACAGCGAGGTGCAGAGCGAGCTCTCCACCATGGGCAGCGAGATGCGTAACAAGGTGGCTGTCACCATGCTGGCCACAGGTCTCTATATGTCGTCAACCAACAAGACCGGATTCAAGGCCAACAACGCCCTCAACTCATTCCTGGAAAGCGAGATACAGAACATAGCCGGCAACACCCTCAAGACTATCGACATCAGTGTAGGCGTGGAGGGCAACACTACCGCCAGCGGCGAAACACAAACAGACTACACATTCCAGTTCTCCAAGAAGTTCTGGAACGACCGCGTGACCTTCATCATAGGCGGCAAGGTGAGCACCGGAGCCAACGACGACAGAGCATCCTCCTCGCAGAGTTTCATTGACAACATCTCCCTTGAGTACCGCCTCAACCGCTTCGGCACTCGCTACATACAAATCTTCTACGACAATGACACCTACGACCCGCTGGAGGGCAGTTACTCCTCAGCCGGAGCCGGCTACATCTGGCGCCGCCGCACCGACAGCTTCGGTGACCTGATGCTCTTCAGAAGGAGTAAGAAAAATAAGGAGAAGAACGACTAAAGGAGAAGAATAAGGACAACAGATATGACACGCAACATATCATATATAACATATTACATTGCATCGACCGCACTGATACTACTGCTGGCCGCCTGCTCCACCACCAGCCATCTGCCCGAGGGCGAGACTCTCTACACCGGCATTGGTGTTATCAGCTACGTGGACCAAGGCGGCAAGGACCGCAACGGCATACGCAACACCGCCAAGGGCGGCGTGATTGTAGCCCTGGCCGATGCCGCCGAGCAGGTGAAAAACGCCTTCAGCGGAAAACAGAAGACAAAAGCCTCCACTGCCGAGGAGGGAGCCCAACCATCCCAGGTCGAGGCGGAGACAACAGAGACCGACGCCCTGGCCCTCGAGCCCGTGGAGGAAGAGATAGAGGCCGTCATAGCCTACCCGCCCAACAACTCATTCTTCGGCAGTTCACGCATACGCACACCCCTGCCCCTCGGCCTGCTGGCCTACAATGCGTGGGGATACAAGGAGAACAGCAAGGGCCTCGGGCGCTGGCTCTTCCAGAAGATAGGCAGCCAGCCGGTGCTCATCTCATCAGTCAACCCCGACACCCGCACCAAGGTGGCTGAAAACGTGCTGCACAACTACGGATTCTTCCGCGGCCGCGTGGACTACTCCATCACCCACCACCGCCACAACAACCGCAAGGCCAAGATTAATTACTTCGTCCACACCAATCGTGTCTGGCGCATCGACTCCGTGGAGTATCTGGGCTTTCCCGACTATGCCGACTCCCTCATCCGCGCCACACAGGAGGAGAGCCTGCTGCAACGCGGAGCACCCTTCACGGCCATAGCCCTGCAGCAGGAGCAGACGCGCGTGGCCAACATGCTCAGAAACCGCGGATACTATTTCTATAAGCCCACCTTCGCCACCTATAAGGCCGACACCGTGGCCGTGCCCTACAAGGTACAGCTACGCATGCAGAATTCCCCCAACCTGCACCCCCTGGTCACCACCCAGTGGCATATGGGCAACACATATCTCACCGTGCTGCACAACGCCCTCGACCAACCCGAGCACACCGTCAGCATACCCGAGGGCACCTACTCCTACTCTGGCTCACACTGGCCCATACGCCCCGACGCCGTCATGCGCAACGTGCTCCACCGCCGCGGACGCCTCTACCGCTACATGGGGCAGGAGAAGACCCAGGAGCTACTCAACGAACTGGGCACATTCTCCCACCTTGAACTGCGCTACATGCCGCGCGACACTGCCGCCTGGCGCCACGCCGACAGCATAATGCCACCGGCGGGCTCTGACACCCTCGACCTCTACATCCGCGCCATCATGGAGCCACGCTATAACGCCGACCTGGAAATCAATGTGACCGAGAGAAACTCCAATCGCATAGGCCCCGGACTCTCCATTGGCCTGAAAAAGAAAAACGCTTTCCGCGGAGCCGAGCTCCTCAGCTTCAAGCTATACGGTGCCTACGAGTGGACTACCACCAACCTTGACGACAATCACACCCACGGCCTCTTCAACTCCTATGAGGTGGGCACCAAGCTGTCGCTCGACATTCCCCGCATGATGCTGCCCGGTATGAACCCCCAGAAGCTCAGATTCCCCGCCACCACCAGCTTCAGCATCTACGGCGACCTCCTCAACCGCGCAGGCTACTTCCGCATGCTCTCCTTCGGTACCAGCCTCACCTACTCATGGCGGCGCAACCGCACCTCGCGCCACGAGCTGACGCCATTCTCACTGACCTACGACAAGCTCAACCGCACCACCCACCAGTTTGACTCCATCCTCCAGAAGAGCCCCGCCCTGGCCGTATCCATGCAAGACAGGCTCGTGCCGGCCATACAGTACACCTACGCCTACACCTCGCCACGCAACACGCGCCACCCCGTGGCATGGCAGTTTACCATCAAGGAGGCCGGCGGGCTCACCTCGGCCGCCTATGCCATAGGCGGCGACAAATTCTCGGAAAAGAACAAGAAACTCTTCAACAACCCCTTCGCCCAGTTCATCAAGGTCACCACCGAGCTCCACAACAACTGGCGCCTCAACACCAACACGCGCCTCGTCACCCGGGTGATGGGCGGCATAGCGTGGGCCTACGGCAACTCCAACTTCGTGCCCTACAGCGACCAGTTCTACTCGGGCGGCGCCAACAGCATACGCGCCTTTCCCATACGCCGCGTAGGCCCCGGACGCTTCATCAGCCGCGACGGCAGATACTCATACCTCGACCAGACGGGCGACATCAAGATTGAGGGCAACATCGAGCTGCGCTTCCCACTCTTCGGAACACTCTACGGAGCCGCCTTTGTAGATGCCGGCAACATCTGGCTGCTGCGCTCCGACGACAACCGCCAGGGAGGCACCCTGCGCGCCGGCAAACTGCTAAGCGACCTGGCCCTCGGCACCGGAGTAGGCATGCGCTACGACCTCGACTTCCTGGTACTGCGCCTGGACCTCGGCGTAGCCCTCCACGACCCCGCCTCAACCCGCCGCGGATACTTCCAGACAGGACGCCTGGGCGACCGCTTCGCCCTCCACTTCGCAATAGGCTATCCGTTCTAAAGGCAGAGTAAGGCCCATCCCCCCCCTGACACACTGCACCATTCCCAAACAAGAAACAGAAGACCCTGTTACTCCCCCAGACGAGGAGCAACAGGGCCTTTTCTTTAATTATTTTTTATTGCTGTCCGCTAAAAGTTTGTATCATACGTCGCAAACAAAAGTTACTCTCATACGCCCCCGGCCCTACGGGCCACCCCCTCGCTGTGGGCGAGGAATCCATTTATATTTCCCCAGAGGGGCCCCCGCTTAAAGGGGGAGCCGTCTCCCTGCAATCTTAAAGGCAGAATGGCTTGCAGGCTCTCCCTCTAAGATAGAGGGAGTCCCCCGAAGGGGGGAGGGCGTATGAGAGTAACTTCAGTTGGCAGCGAGGCAAATGAGATAGTCATAACACGAGCAACGGATACAAGAAGTAAGCCCTGTTCTTTTATATGAGCTGAAAAACTATACAACAAGCGTCTAAACGACGTTGGGAACTATTTTTACCAGACAGCAATAATTTATTTTCCATTTTCAGAGGACGCAATAGTAACTACGCGTAGCATAAAGCCGACTGCACAGAATATAAAGCCGACTGCACAGAAAAAGAAAGCCTTCTCATGAAAAATAAACGCGTGCAGCCGCAGCCTAACTGCGTGCTCTCACGTTTTATTCGCGTGCTCTCGCAATCTAAACGCGAGCAGCCGTGATAATTTCTAAAGAATTTTTGAAAGTTCCTTAGAGATTTTTGATAATTCCTTAAGAGTTTTGAAAAATTCCTTAGAAATTTTTGAAAATTCCTTAGAAATAATTGAAAATTCCTTAAGAATTTTTTCAAATTCCTAAGGAATTATTTCACGAGCTCGGATTTAGGTTACGGGAGCGCGAGGTTAGGCTACGGGAACACGGATTTAGGCTACGGGAACACGGATTTAGGTTGCGGGAGCACGGATTTAGGTTGCGGGAGCACGAGGTTAGGCTACGGGAGCACGGGATTTATTTGCGCGAGCACGGAATTTGGTTATGAGAACATGGGACAAATTTGCGGAAGCCGGCGTTTTATGCAAAGGAGGACTATGTTATTCTTTGGCGACCTGGTTTTTGCGCGCCATAGGTGGCAAAAGGGGGCTTTTTTGTGCGTAATTACGGGGAAGAGGGTGGGCAACGATAAAAAAAGTCAGTGATTTGGGGTTTAATTCGCGATTTATTCTTACCTTTGCAGCGCAAAACAGAAGATCGCGGAGTGGAGCAGTTGGTAGCTCGCCAGGCTCATAACCTGGAGGTCGCATGTTCGAGTCCTGCCTCCGCAACTCAAAGCAGTAACCCCGTATGCCATGACGCAAGCGGGGTTATTTATTAAGATGATGAGGAAACTAACCAGATAAAGAGAAGACGTACGAAGAATGGACTGGCTATCAAGTTTGTTTACTGACACTCAGAGCGTGGGGCACATCGTGCTGCTGCTGGCTCTGGTGATTGCCCTGGGCTATAAGATGGGCAAGATTAAGGTGGGGGGCGTTTCGCTGGGCTCCACCTTTGTGCTTTTTACGGGCATCTTGGCCGGTCATATCTATAACTTTGCGGGGCTGGGTAACGGCGAGGGTTATGCCGCGCCGCTGGCGGTGCTGAATTTTGTGCAGGACTTCGGTCTGATACTGTTTGTCTATTGCATCGGCCTGCAGGTGGGACCGGGCTTCTTCTCGTCGCTGAAAAAGGACGGACTTAAGCTCAACGCCTACTCGATGCTGGCCATTGTGCTCAATATAGCTATGATGCTGGGCTGCTACTTTCTCTTCTTCAGCACTGATGACCCCAAGAATCTGCCTATGATGGTGGGTGTGCTGTGCGGCGCCGTGACCAACACACCGGGCCTGGGTGCTGCCAATGAGGCCCTGGGCGAGGCTGCGGCTCACAACCCTGCGCTGCGGCAGGCCATGGAGGGTCATGATATTGCCTCGGCTTATGCCTGCGCCTATCCGCTGGCAGTGGTGGGCATGATCGGGGCAGTGATTCTGCTGCGCTACATTATGAGAATCAAGCTGGAGGGCGAGCTGGAGCAGGTGAAGCATGAGATGGAGGAGAACTCCCACGCCAAGCCCCACCCTATGACCATACGCATGGTTAACCGTGCACTGGACGGCATCACGGTACGCAAGATCCGCGACTTTGTGGGCCGCAACTTCGTTGTCTCGCGCATGGAGAGGGACGGCGAGGTGAGCACCCCCTCAATTGACGCGGTGCTGAAGCATGGCGACCTGCTACGCATAGTGTGTGCGGAGGACGATGCCGAGGCCGTGACAGCCTTCCTTGGCACCGAAGAGCAGAAGGATTGGCAGCTCAAAGCTTCGCCTATTATTTCAAAGCGCGTGGTGGTGACCAAGCCCGAGGTGGAGGGCAAGACTCTGGCACAGATGCACTTCAGCAGTGTGCTGGGTGTAAATGTGACGCGCCTCACACGCTCGGGCATCGACCTGTTTGCCGACCGCAACCTGCACTTGCAGATTGGCGACCGTCTGCTACTGGTGGGGCCGCAGGAGAGCATTGCCCATGCCGAGAGCGCGGTAGGCAACTCGGTGAAAAGGCTTAACCATCCCAACATCGGGCCGCTGTTCCTGGGTGTACTGCTGGGTGTAATACTGGGCAGCATTCCGTTTGCCATCAATGGTGTGCCCATGCCCGTGAAGCTGGGCCTGGCGGGCGGCCCGCTGATTGTGGCCATCCTCATCGGTGCCAAGGGCTACAAGTTGCGCATCACCTCCTATACCACCACGAGCGTCAACATGTTTGTGCGCGAGCTGGGACTGAGCCTCTTCCTGGCCGGCGTTGGCATCAAGGCCGGAGCCAACTTTTGGGACACACTGACTCAGGGCGATGGCATAAGCTACGTTTGGACAGGATTCCTGATTACTGTGGTGCCCATCTTTGTAGTCGGTATCATTGCACGCATAAGGATGAAACTTAACTACTTCACTCTGAGCGGCCTGGTTGCGGGCACCTACACCGACCCGCCGCTGCTGGGCATCGCCACTCAGTTTGCCGGTAACAACGCACCTGCCGTAGGCTACTCAACGGTCTATCCGCTGTCAATGTTTCTGCGCATTCTCAGTGCCCAGCTAATTATATTGTTCTTCTGTGCATAATTGTTTCTCGCAGCTGTCAAAGTCCGCAGGTTTACGTTTAGATTTGTGAAAAAAAACATCGCGCAATCAAGTTTTGACAACAAAACACCTTATTATATAAAAATATTGCGTAACTTCGCCGAAAATTGCCTATTTCAGACATTGAACATTGAAAAACACAATATCAACTAATATGAAGAAGACGCTACTAATCCTTGCTGTTGCGGCCACCGCGCTGATGACCTCGTGCGTTAACAACAAGGAGATGATCTACTTGCAAGGTGCCGACTCCATCTACGCCAACACTTTGGCTATCGACAAAAATTTCCAGCTGCTCATACAGAGTGACGATGAGTTGGCCATCTCCATCACCAGCCGTGACAAACAGCTGATTGAGCAGTTTAACAACAGCATCCTTGTCGGTTCGGGCAACTCCGCCAGCGGTTCCAGCCAGGCCATGACGCAGAGCGGGGTCTGCTACTTCTGGGTAAACCAGGACGGCACGATAGAGTTCCCCATCGTGGGCAAGGTGAAAGCCGCAGGTCTGACGGTTGAGCAGCTGTCAGAGAATATTCGCCAGCAACTGGCCAAGGATGTCAACGACGTGCAGGTTAGCGCCAAGATAATGAGTTTCAAGATTACCGTGCTGGGCGATGTCAAGAACCCCGGCACCCAGAGCTACACCGGCCAGCGCCTGACACTGCTGGAGGTGCTGGGCCGTGCAGGCGACCTCAATGCCAGCGCCATACGCACCAACGTGCTCGTTATCCGCGAGGACGGTGGCAAGCGCACCTCCTACAAGGTTGACCTGACCAAGCCTGAGTCGGTATTCAACTCGCCTGCATACTATATGCAGCAGAACGACCTGGTGTACGTTGAGTCCAACAAGTCGGTCAAGGTGAAGGGTAGCACCTCGTATACCTACCTCACCGTTACCGGCACGCTGGTAAGCATGGTGGCCTCGATTGTTTCACTCATAATTGCACTGACAAGGTAGTTTTTCTTAGTCACAGAGTCACAAAGTCGCAGAGTCACAAAGCTATAAAGTTTTTCCTTATGTCTAAAAGAAGCATCGAAAATCTTTTCATTTGGAAACAAGCTCGTGAAGTAGTTAATCTTGTATATCTGATGATGAAAGAATGCAAGGACTATAGCTTCCGCGACCAAATTCAGAGAGCTACTGTTAGCATTATGAATAACATCGCAGAAGGATTTGACTCCGGCTCAGATGCAAGATATGCAAGTTTTCTCAATATAAGCAGGGGTAGCTGCGCAGAAGTTTACAGCATGCTATACCTGTGTGAAGACTTTAAACTATGTACACCAGAAGAACGCATTGACATACAAACACTATTAGCACAAATATCTACAGGAATCGTTAATTTGAATCTTACACTATCCGCGAATAAACAAAGAGCATCTTCATGAGCTATGTGACTTTGCGACTTTGCGACTTTGCGACTAACAAACTTTATTATCTATGGCTGAAGTAATAGAAAACCAGAACCAAGTTCAAGAAGAAGAACGCGGTAATAATATCCTTAACATTGCGCTATACTGCCTCACCGTACTGCGCAAGAACTGGCGTTGGTTCCTGCTGAGCCTTATCGTCTGCCTCGGCCTGGCATACCTCTACGCCAAGCGCCAGCCGCGCATATTCCGCCAGAGCGCCACTATCCTTATCAGCGAAGGCGACCCGAAGACCAACAAGTCGAGGGCCTTTAACAATCTGCAGGACCTCAGCGGAATAGCAGCCAACGACAACCTGAAGGACGAGATGTTTATCTTAACCTCCCGCCGTCTGATTGGCCGCGTGGTTGACCTGCTGAAGCTGGACATATCCTATAATGTCACTCAGCGCTTCACACCCGTATCACTCTTTGAGGACAGCCCCATCCAGGCCAACTTCCTGGAGCCCTTCAAGGGAGGCACCAGCTTTGAGGCCGAAATCAGCGGCAACTCCGTCAAGATAGACAAGCTGCGCTTCAACGGCGAGAAGACCGGATTCAGCAAGACCGTAACCTTCGGCGAGCCCGTCAAGACACCAGCCGGCATCATAGTGCTCAACAAGACCAAGTACACCAAGGCCTACGACAACAAGACCATACGCATCTCACGCTCCAGCCGCGAAGACGCCATCACGCGCTATCGCGGCGGACTCGGAGCCGCCGAGAACGACAAGGACGCCAACCTGATTACCATCAGCTGCCTTGACGGCAACCGCGGCAGGGCCAACAAGATACTCACCACCCTGCTGGAGGTGTATAAGGCCGACATCGTGGACAGCAAGAATGCCTCAGCACGCAACGCATCTAAGTTCATTGACGAGCGTATAGCCCTTATCGGCTCGCAGCTGAGCGAAGTGGAGCGCGACCTGGTTAACTTCAAGCAGGAGAGCAACCTGCTCGACTTCAACCTCAACGTCACCAACTACCTGCAGGAGAGCTCCACCTCCCACCAGACACTGCTCGACCTCGAAACCCGCCTGGCCGTTGTCAGCTCGCTCAGAGACTTCATTGTCAACAGTGCCAACAACGAGAAACTAATACCCGTGCTCGGCGCCCTGGGCAATGCCAGCATGGAGAGCCAAATCAATCAGTATAACGAGCTGATGATTGACCGCAACAAGCTGCTGGCCAACGCATCACCCACCTCGCCGGCCATAGTGCAGCGTGACCAGGTGCTCCGGGATATGCGCCACACCATCTGCGCCGGCATCGACAGCTACGTCAACTCCATACGCATCCAGCTGGCCAAGGCTCGTGGCTCAGACGACCGCCTGCGCTCGCAGATGGCCAACGCGCCTCAGTCAGAAATCAAGACCCTTGACATCACCCGCCAGCAGAAGGTTAAGGAAGCCCTCTACACCTATCTGCTCAACAAGCGCGAGGAGAATGCCCTGCAGCTGGCCATCAACGATGCCAACGTGCGCATAGTGGAACTGCCCTATGGAGTGAAGACCCCCGTCTCGCCCCACACCGGACGCATCATGATGGTGGCCTTCATACTGGGCCTCGGCATACCCGCCGCCATCTTCTGGTTCCTCATCACGATGGACAAGACCGTACGCGGACGCAAGGATATAGAGGACACCCTCTCTGCTCCCATCCTGGGCGACATTCCCCGTTGGAACGACGAGTCCAACGAAAAGAAGTTCCTTACCAAGGAGGACAATGGCAAGACCATCTCCGAGGCCTTCCGCGTGCTGCGCTATAACCTTAACATGATTACGCAGGAGGGAGTCATTGCCATCACCTCCTCCACCCCCTCACAGGGTAAGAGCTTCATCTCGCGTAACCTATCGTCAATCCTCGGCATCGGCGGTGCAAAGACCATCCTCATCGATGCGGATATCCGTAAGAACTCCGTCTCTGAGGTGCTCGGCCTGAAGCGCACCAACTACGGCCTGACCAGCTATCTGGCCAAGCAGTGTGAGATTGAGGACATAATAGTGAAGAACGTGGGTGAAAATCTCGACATGATTCCCGCCGGTGTTCGTCCGCCTAACCCCGCCGAGTTACTTATGAGCAGCCGCCTCGACACACTGATAAAGAGCCTGCGCGAGGACCATGGCTATAAGTATATCGTCATTGACTGTACGCCGACCATCAACGTGGCCGACTCAGGCATAGTCAACCGCGTGGCCGACATCACCCTCTACGTTATCCGTGTAGGTGCTGAGGACCGCCGCTTCCTGCCTGACCTTGAGAAACTCTATAAGGAGAATAAATTCCACAAGATGAACGTTGTGGTCAACGACTCCAACGCCAAGAGCCAGAGCAACTATGGCTACGGTTACGGCTATGGTTACGGCTACGGTTATGGCTATGGCTATGGCTATGGTTACGGCTATGGCTATGGCTACGGTCACGAAAAGAAACACCGCACAGGCATCGGCCGCAAGATAGAGAAATTCCTAAGCGTACGCAAATAAAATATACAACCGCACATAATTAAGGCGGACCTACACATGAAGTGCAGGTCCGCCTTAATATTTCTGACAGATAGGGGATATGGCACAAAATGCCTGAGTAACATGACAGGAAATTATTGCTTAATATTGCTTAGTCCACAAAGCGATACTTAAGCAGACACCATGCCGCAATGAAGCCGTCGCGCAGGCGCACCTTCTTACCTTGCTCGCGGGTACGCGGATAATAATTGATTGGCACCTCCTGGATTTTGATGCCACGCCGCGCAATCTTAGCCGTTACCTCGGGACAAAACTCAAATCCCTGGCAGCGCAACGTCAGGGAACGAAGCAGCGATGTGCGGAACATTTTGTAACAGGTAGCCTCATCAGTAAGGTGCTGCCTATAGAGGATATTAGCCAGCACAGAGAGAATGCAGTTACCATAATAAAAGAAACGACTGCCCTGCCGTCCACCGTCATGAAGAAATCGCGAGCCATAAATAACAGGGAGGTCCTCAGCAACAATCTTTTTGAGCATCTTGATAAAATCGTGTGGGTCAAGCTCACCGTCAGCATCCTGTATAACCACGTAATCGCCGCTTACAACTGGCAGCGCAGTACGTATAGCCGCACCCTTGCCCCTATTGACGAGATGGCTGACAAGATTGATTTGCATCTGCGGGTGGGCACTAATAAAAGACTGCGCCTGGCTCACTGTGCCGTCAGTAGAGCCATCGTCAACAATGACAATCTCTTTTTCCACGCCATAAGGCAAGTCCACCTGCGTCACACTGTCAAGTACAGACGCAAGATTATTTTCCTCGTTATAGGCCGGAACAATAATAGAAAGAGTCATGAAAAATCAGCGATTTCATCTAGACATTTAGTCAGAGCGCCCCACAGCGGGTCGATTGGGCAAGGGGCAGTCAACACCACCGGCTTATGGCTCACCGGGTGCTCAAATGCCACCCTCCACGCGTGAAGCGAAATACTGCCGTCAGGATTGCTGCGCCGTGCCCCATATTTCAAATCACCCTTGATAGGGCAGCCAATGGAGGCAAGCTGGCAGCGTATCTGATGGTGGCGTCCCGTGAGCAGGCGCACTGCAAGCAGATGATAGTTGCCTGTGGAGGCCACCAGTCGATAGCGCAAGCGTGCCAACTTTGCGCCTGGTTTCTCCACTGGTGAAGAGAACGATTTGTTGAGCCGCTCGTTGCGAGTAAGCCACGAGGTTATTTCACCCTCATCCTTAGGAGGCCTGTCAGCCACAATGGCAAGGTAGGTCTTTTCCACACCACCGTCGCGGAAGAGGTTGTTCATCCGGCTGAGCGCCTTGCTGGTGCGAGCAAAAACCACAACTCCACTCACGGGGCGGTCCAGCCTATGGGTAACACCAAGGAACACCTGCCCTGGTTTGGCATAGTGTTCCTTGATATAAGCCTTGACGATATCGCTCAAGGGGGTATCGCCAGTCTTGTCGCCCTGCACTATCTCGCCGGCGGACTTGCTGACGATAATGAGATGATTATCCTCGTAGAGAACGTGCATTTACATATTCATTCCGCCGTCAACCTGGATAACCTGTCCGGTAACATAGCTGGAGAGGTCGCTGGCCAGATATACGGCAGTGTTAGCGATATCCTCCACCTGGCCGCCACGGCGCAGGGGGATGCTCTGAATCCACTGCTTGCGGATATCCTCGGGCAGGGCGGCAGTCATGGCTGTCTCAATAAAGCCCGGAGCGATGGCGTTGGCGCGGATGCCGCGTGAGCCAAGTTCCTGAGCGATGCTCTTAGCCAGAGCGATGAGGCCTGCCTTGGAGGCAGCATAGTTGCTCTGGCCGGCATTGCCGTGAACACCGACCACGCTAGCCATATTAATAATACTGCCGCTGCGTTGGCGCATCATAATGGGGGTACAGGCATGGATGAAGTTGAAGGCTGACTTGAGGTTAACAGCAATCACTGCGTCCCACTGAGCCTCGCCCATGCGCATCATCAGGCCGTCCTTGGTGATACCGGCATTGTTGACAAGTATGTCGATGGAGCCAAACTCTTCCTTCACCTTATTGACAACCTCCTCGGTCTGAGCAAAGTCGGCAGCATTGGAGGCAAAGCCTACGCACTTAACGCCCTTGGCGGCAATCTCAGCCTCGGTGGCCTTGCCGTTCTCATCTATCACGAGATCGGTGAATGCAATGTTTGCGCCTTCTTCGGCAAACTTCAGGGCAATAGCCTTACCAATACCACGGGCAGCTCCGGTAACGAGTGCCGTCTTTCCTTCTAAAAGTTTCATAGTTTTTTTATTTAAGATTTGAGATTTAGTTGACAAGTAAACAAGTTTAGTGAGCCCCATCTAACTCCCCCTAAGGGAGAGGACTTCCTCCCTTGAGGGGAAGGTTAGGGTTGCTCCCCTTAAATCTGTTAATATTGTGTACCATTCACGCCAAGCATACGCCTAACCATGTTGACCACTACGGGGCGGCTGCTATCCTCCGTCATGCCGTTGCGCAGGCGGCCGAAGATGTAGGGCACCTCCAGACCCTTGATGCAATAATGTATCACGTCGGCCAACAGGTATTCACTCTCCACATGAAACTGCCCTTTCTCGCAGCCCTCCTTTATAACGCGGCGGTAGAGCTCAAGTTCCTCGTGGTCGAAAGCCTTCCTGACTTTCTCCACCATCCATATATTGCGGAAGAACTCAGCACGCAGGTTGCCGTTGCGAATTACAGCCTCCTTCACCATATTGAGATGAGTGTAGATGAGGGTAGTAATCTTGAGCTCCGGCTCCATATCGCGGGCGGCCACCTCCTCCATCTTGTCGCTGATACGGTCCACCTCGGTCTCAATCACCGCAGCGTAAATCTCCTCCTTGTTGGCAAAGTAGGCATAGAGCGTGCGGCGCCCCTTGCCCGAAGCCTTGGCGATGTCATTCATAGTAGTGCCGTTCAGTCCCCTTTGGGCAAACAGCTTACGCGCCACGTCGATGAGCAGGCTTCTTGTTTTAGCAGTTGACATAATTCCAGAAAAAATGCACACTTGTTTTTCGGTGTGCAAAGTTACGCAATTTTCCTGCATTCCAAGCCTAAGTCAGCAATTTTTTAAGAAAAAAACGCAACATCGGCATTAACAGGCGAATCAACATGGCAGAAAAGCGCGAAATATCAGAATTTCCGAGTCCATTTCACAAGAGATTTGCAAACATTAAGTATCTTTGCACATAATAACAAATCCAACCTATTACATCAATGAACAGAATTATCCCCGCACTGTGCGCCCTCGCCTTATTTACAGCCACCCACAGCGTCGCAAAGAATGAGCCTGCTGCACCCCAATCCAAAATCACCTATACCCCCTTCAATGTGGGCGAAATCAAGCCCGAAGGCTGGCTCCGTGACTGGGCATCCCTTGCTGCCCGAGGCATGACACGAAAGATAGGGGAAGATTTCACTGAGTTTCGCCGCGGATGGGCCGACCCCGACCAAGGCGGCTGGTGGCACTACGAGCAGACAGCCTACTACACCGACGGCTTCACTCGCCTCGGTTTCCTGCTTGACGACACCCTGCTCATCAACCGTAGCCGTCGCGTAATGGAGGCTGTGATGGCCCGTCAGCGTCCTAACGGCTACATCCACTCCAACAATCAGAAGTATGTTGACACATGGGGCACCACCGATGTGGACTATGGCCTCTACTGGAGCGAGGGCGTTTTCTGCCGTGCCGCCCTGGCCTACTACTCCGCCACCCAGGATAAGCGCGTGCTGGAGATGCTGAAGCGCGTATACCGCAACTTCCCGCTGTTCAAGTATGATGCTAGGGAAAATCATCATTTCGGAGGCGGCGACCTCGACAACATACGCAAGATCGCCGGCCTCGAGAATATGTTTGAGCTTACCCGCTACACTGGCGACAGCTACTACGCCGACCGCGCCCTCCAGGTGCTCAAGGCATATGAGCCGGCCTACATACAGACTTGGGTCAAAGAGAAGAACTTCCTGCGCACGGCCATGTGCCACGGCGTCAGCTACAACGAAGCCTCCAAGCTGCCCGCCATAGGCTACATCTGGGGAGCCGGCGACGAATGGCTTGATGCCTCCGTCAACAGCTACGAGTTTCTGCAGGCCAACTCCATGCTTCCCATCGGCAGCAACTCCAGCAATGAGTTCCTCCACGGCATAGGAGCCTTCGAGGCCACCGAGAGCTGCGACATCACCGACTTCATGTGGAGCAACATCTGGATGGCACGCGCCACCGGCGACCGCCGCTACGGCGACCGCATAGAGCGCGACGCCTTCAACGCACTGCCCGGAGCCGTCAACTCCACCTTCACTCAGAGCCTCTACACCCAGGCACCCAACCGCATACCCGGCTTCCACCTCAAGATACGCGACGACGGCAACTACTACAAGGAGATGCACTGGCCCACCTGCTGCCCCGCCAACCTCAACCGCGCCCTGCCCAACTACATCATCAATATGGCAATGCTCGGTACCGACGGCAGCCTGCTCTGGCTCACCTACGGCCCCGCCCACCTCAAGACTCGCGACGGCCGTTACGACATACAGTGCGAGACCCAGTACCCCTTCCGCAACAAGCTCACCTTCCATATCAACGCTATGCCCGCAGGCCAGATACTCCGACTGCGCATACCCGAGTGGTGCGACTCGCCGTCACTGGCTCTCCTCGATGCAAAAGGCAAACCCGTTAACGCAAAGGACTACAGGATTCAGATTACCGACGGATACTTCCTCGTCGCACCCAAATCTGACTCCGGCAACCTGCCCAAGACAATCCGTCTCACACTGCCCATGCACCCTGAGCTGACTATCGCCAATGAACTCTTCCCTGCCTACAAAGGCACCAAGGCACCGTCATGGGGCATGATGGTCAGCCCCGACACCGAGCGCGGCCTCGACGGATTTATCACTGGCGGAGCTTACGCCTGCGTCAGCTATGGCCCCCTCCTCCTGGGCATGTCGATGCAGCAGCGCCCCGGCGACTATTTCGACATCAACGAAGAGCTCTGGCATGAGTTCCGCTACGCCCTCCACTCCGGCAGCCTCAACGGCGGCTTCCTCGAGGAGAAAGACATGCCCGCCCGCTTCTCGTGGCGCCTCGACAATGCGCCCCTCTCCATCGACGCCACCGTCCACCTCGTCGATTGGCAGCCCGACAAGGGCGACCCCGTCATGCCCACCGAGGAACCTGCGGTGCTCGAGCGCGACATCCATATCAAGCTCATCCCCTACGGCTTCATGGCCTACCGCATAGCCATGTTCCCATTTGTCAGCAAGTAAGAATATTTTTTCGCGCTTCGTGCTCTGTCGTGAGCCAAGAGTCAAGAAGGCAAGCGTCAGGTGCAGAGAGAGATTGGCCACTACAATCTCGACATGGTTATCGCCCTTGGCTACCGTGTGCAGTCGCCTATCGCCGTGCTTCCGCCGTTGCGCGGCACAGCGGATTTCAAAAAAATGGGTGGCGGAAAAATCTAACCCCGTACTCACGCGACTTCAGAGCGACCTCGTGCTATTTTTCTCAGAGCAGATTTATTTTTCTTAGCTAAGAAAAGATGTGTTCTTAGTTAAGAAAAGACGTTTCCTTAGTTAAGAAAAGATGTTTTCTTAGCTAAGAAAATCAAATGAGCACGGGGCTATTTCGCGCGAGATGGGGCTTTCCTCATCGCCTTACGCTGTTACTTCTCCGCAGATAGGGATAAAAAGTTCTCAGTAAGGTCATATTAAGATTTTACAAGGTTGCGCTAAGTTTTTAGGCGGAAATAAAAATTTTTTCGTGGTGTGCCCCAAAAAGGCACCCCATATTGCTTCCTTTGCACTCGAGAAACCTGAAAAGCGACAGAGGACCGCTCCCCTTCCTTGAATTACGCAGGCAAATCACACCGATATAATAAAGAATGCCTAACTTTGTAGCATACACGACAACGCTATGGCAACACAGACACTCAGAAAGCATGTATGGCTCATCAACACCATACACAACAATCCGGGAATCTCCTTCAGAGAGATCAACAACAAGTGGCAGTACAGCGACCTCAGCGAAGGCAACGAGCTACCGCTGCGCACCTTCCACAAGTGGCGCAACGCCATCCGCAAAGTCTTTGGACTGAAGATAGACTGGCGAGACAGCTCTGGTTATTTCATCGCCAATGATGACGAAATAAAAGACGGCACCGTCCGTAAGTGGCTGATGGACAATATCTCCGTCAGCAATATGCTGATGTCCAACCTGGCGTTGAGAGACCGCATCCTGCTTGAGGAAGTTCCCTCCGGCAAGGATTATCTGAACACTATCCTTGAAGCGATGAAAACCGACACCGTCCTCTGCATCACCTACCAGGGCTTTGGCCGCAAAAATGCCCACACCTTCGATTTGCATCCCTACTGCGTAAAGCTTTTCAAACAGCGCTGGTATATGCTTGGCTACAGTCCCTCCGAAGACAGGCTCCGCATCTACGCCCTCGACCGCATCGGCAATATTCAGCTGCAGGACGGCAAAACATTCAGCATGCCGCGCAATTTCAACGCAGAGGAGTTCTTCATGAGTTTCTATGGCATTATCGTAAACGCCGACAAAGAGCCGGAGAGGATTCTCGTCAAGGTATCCGCCAAGCAGGCCAGATATCTCAAGTCGCTGAAGCTGCATTGGTCGCAGGACATTGTGGAAACTAACGATGACTACACCATATTTAAATATAAACTGTGTCCTGAATACGACTTCATGCAGGAGCTGCTGTCGCAAGGCGCCGACCTGGAGGTACTCGAGCCGCAATGGCTGCGTGAGGAGATTGCCAAGAAAACAGAAAACATGTATAAACTTTATCATTGAGCCATGACAGACTTTGCAGCAATCGACTTTGAGACAGCCAACTACGAGCGCAGCTCCGTATGCGCCGTTGGCGTGGTAATCGTTCGGGGCGGTGAGATTGTGGACTCCTTCTATTCCCTCATCCAGCCGGAGCCGAACTATTATTGCTGGCAATGCCGGGCAGTGCATGGGCTGGGCCATGCCGACACCGACGATGCGCCCGTGTTCCCCGAGGTGTGGGCGCAGATAGAGCCTCTGATTGAGGGCCTGCCGCTGGTGGCGCACAACAGCCCCTTCGACGAAGGCTGCCTGAGAGAGGTCTTCCGCGTCTATCAGATGGACTATCCCGACTACGAGTTCTACGACACCTGTCGCGCCTCGCGTAGCGCCCTTCCCGACCTGGACAACCACCAGCTTGACACCGTCTCCGCCGCCTGCGGCTATATTCTGGAGAACCACCACCACGCCCTCGCCGATGCCGAGGCCTGCGCCTGGATTGCAAGAGAGATATTATAACGATTTAAATTATTTCTACTATGGAAGTAAAGATTGCAACCCAAAAAGGAGTGTCTGCTCTTTCATTTAAGACAGACTTTAACGAAGTGTTAGACAAAAACTTTGCGGCGATATGTGATGCCATCGCCACCAGGGGAATCGTTCT
Organism: uncultured Bacteroidales bacterium; assembly: GCA_902788275.1. Taxonomy (GTDB): domain Bacteria; phylum Bacteroidota; class Bacteroidia; order Bacteroidales; family Bacteroidaceae; genus UBA6382. The sequence goes on from CADAJV010000006.1 coordinate 34,082, forward strand.
TAAAGAGCTCTTGAAACTATTTGAGGAGCAGGGTGATGAATTCCTTGAAACCATCTGGTTTGCACCTGGAAATGGAAGAAGTAAAAAAGAGGCCGAACAGTTCCTTTCCGAAGAACTTGAAATAAGTCAAGTGACCGCTATTTATCTATTGGAGACATCAATAGAAGATCTCTCTTCTTTTAGTGTCAAGAAACTGAAAAAGAAATTCGATGAATATAGAACGAATATCAACAAAATGACAATTTGAGAAAGATTTTGTATCTTTGTGGCACAAAAACCAATAAACTATGGCTGAATTTGATGTAAAATTCTGCCCACACTGTGGAGAAGAGATTGATTACGTGGCAAACACCTGCTCCGGATGCGGAGAAGAATTGCCCGAAGGCGCTTCCTTCTGCCCGAGCTACGGGGAAGATGTTGATGGCAGTTGCATCTATTGCAATGAGTGCGGAAAAGAAATAACAGAAGAGGACGTTGAGAAATACAATCAACTGTCCGAGGAAGAGCGAACGGCGCTACGTGAAGACTATCTGCGGAAGAAATCCGAAGAGGAGGCAGAATGGGAAACCTACCAAAAAGGACAACAAGAGAGAAGGCAACAAGAGTTGGAGCAGAACGCCGTCAGGGAAGCGCAAGAAGAAACTCTGAATAATGAGGTGGCAGAATATATCAAAGGACACATCACCTTTGATTGCAAGCTGAACGTCTCCTCTTCCGATTCCTCCATAAACATCCAGGCAAAGTTCGTTGAAGCAGGGTATACCCTCACTGCGAAGATCTACCACAAAGACAAAGCCACTGCCCTTCCCAAGTTCGTCCAAGCGCTGACCGCCTTGCACGATGCCGTCGGGGAATGATCTCCGAAAGAGTAGTTCCTGCCTACGATTTTTGAAATAAAGAAACCTTATTAAAATTTAGATTATGATAAACTTTGTAGCAGAAAACGAACGCATTCTGAAAGAATGGTGTAACAAATTCGTAGAGGACAAGAAAAAAGAAAAAAAGTATATCGGGGAAGATATTGAAAAATTCTTCGCCTACGATGGTATCATGAACAAAGGAGAATTTGCGTTCGATGAAAACAAATCGGATGGAACCATCATACGAAAACCAAGTGGCAACGAAAATACCCTGTGGAACGACTGCCCTCTCCGAGTCCTTTTCTTGACTAAAGAAGAAAACACCGGAGGAGATGAAAACACTGTGGGAGATGAGGCCTGGGATGTGCGAGCCGAAACTTTTCATGAAAAAGGAGACCTACTTCCTCCAGATAATAAGACGATTTCATCTAGCTTTTTCTACTGCAATGAAGCCTGTCTTTTGTATGGACTACTGAATACGAAGCCTAATAAAAAAATCTTGTTTGACAGTTTTTCGTGGCAAGAAGCCTTGGAGTTTTCTGACGAAAAGATTTTTGCACGAATTAACTGCAAGAAAGAAGTTGGAGGTCCAAGTATTTCAGACTATATTTTACAAAAAGAGATTGGCAAATATTACGATCCTCTCAAAGCGCAAATTATAAACTTAGATGCAGATATCCTTATTTGCTGTGGGAGCCAGAATGACGAAAACTTAATACTAAACACCGTCTATGATATATATGAGAAAGAATTCAAATACATGAATTTTATTGACGGCAAAGGAACAGGAATGCACTACAACAAGAAGCGAAATAAGCTTGCAATTGACGCCTATCATTTAGCTTATTTTAAAGGTGGGTATAAAGCTAGATATTCTGAAATAATTGATATGTATTATGAGTTTTTGAAAATATATCCTGATTTCGTAAACTCTCATAGAGATAATAAATAGAATCCTTCTACAACGCTAAACATTACATAGAGTCGCGCATGCAGTCCATGTAATCCTCTCTATTCCAAATAACAGTTTTCTCGGACCTCCGCCACGAGCTGGCGGAGGTCTATTCGTATTAAAATCACTATTCTTGAAACTTTTTTCTGTTGTATGTCCTAGAACGGCACTCCCGCCTTCTACCTTTGCAGCGCGAAACTTATTTCTAATATTTACTGCTATGACTTACAGTGAACTTTTGCACAAGATTTCGTTTGAAGAGATCCTTCCATATGTAGAGAGATACAATGCCTATTGCCCTGCACAATATAAGTGCCACTATGATATGCTTTGTCATGAAGAAACCTACAATGACAGCTCTGATGAACCTATCATCATTGGCAATAGCACTGAAGAAGATATGGTGCAGCAGTACGGCCACTATCTGCAGTCGACAATCGATAACGACTATGGATGGAACTACACACTTGGGCAAGAGATTATCATAGAGCCGGATGTCAATGCATCGCTGGCAGAGATTGCGGCATGCTGTATGGCAGACACTATTCTTGCCATTGATTACGACAATATGGAGATAGAATATTTATTGTCTAACTTTGATAAGATGTCATTAAACAAGAAACTTCAGACACTTCGGAAAATATCTGAAAACATTGCCTTTCCTTACACCGACAATCTTTGCAGCATCCTTGAATTTTGCATTGCAACACACCGCATTGACAGCAAGACTCTTAGCATCCTCGCTTCTGCAAAAGAGATGAAAACATATGTCTATCGCAGCCATACCTATGATGCAGAAAAGCGGGCTGATTGGATGATAGAGATTATCGACAAGTACAATGCCTTTGAGTGGGGCACTCTGCCCAACTGCGTTGTTTGTCTTGTCGCAAATAGCGAGCATTTTCTTAGTTATAAAGACACGCAAGTTGCACAATATATTTGTTCCATGTGTTCAGGTGAAAAAAGAATTATTACCAGAGAAAATTTAGCAGACTGGGGATTGGGGCAAGATCTGCGCCTGGCCGTAGCCTTTTATCAATAGAATAAATAGAATAATATGCAGAGGAGGAAACTCCGGAAGAAAACAACAAACTATCATAAATCCACCCCTAATTTCTTTGTTGTTGGATTTTATTCTTTAACTTTGTAGGCAGAAAAAACATAACAAAAACAAATGCTTATGTCAAAAATCTTTCGTATTACGCCCAAGCGCATCAAACGGTCGAATGGGCAAGTGTTGACACCCGAAATGGCAATCACGGTGACAACACGTTCGCACACAAGCACTCCATTCTACAATGGAGCCATTGAGATAAAGGAACAATACATGCGCATGTTTCAGTTCGACTACAAGAAAGCATGCTGTTCCGCAAGTGATTTTGAATTTGAAAAGTTGGATTAAAAGTATCATGGAAGAAACAGTAAAACAATTAATCAAGGAAAGTCTGTATAAAAGACTTGTTGGTCATGATGAGATTGATAACATTCTCAACAACTATGCGTTAGTGGATAAATGGTTAACAGGAATTATGGCCTTAAGCTATAATGATAGTGATATCGAATTGGCAGCACAAGATATCTGCGAAATAAGATCTATGTTAGGCCAAATTTCAATCGAAGACATTAGGGCTTTTCTTCACTTAGTTAATTATAGATTTTCAGAAGAAATATCTGCATTTTCTCGATATGTAGAGTTGCGAGAGGAAGAAGATGCCGTAATCCTTTTCGCCGTCAAAGAAGAATTGAAGTTTGTTGAAGAAGGGGACTTCTTTCTGTCATAAATAAGCCTTTCTTTTAAGATAATTAATAAATATTAATGTTTTTAATACAGAGGACTATGGAACTAGAAACTCAGCTGGACTCTATAATTAAAAAATTAGAAGACATTCAGAATCTACGTGACCAGGATATTGACATTGTCAGAAAAAAGGTCGATGACATTGAAAACAAGATATTACCTGAATTAGATGAGAGATTCGAAGATATGAGAAACCAGATATATAACGAAGATGAACCTAACGAAGCAGAAGAAAAGAGCATGAATCAAGTCGAGAACCGGTTTATAGAGGCATACACGCTTATCAACGCTATACATGAGCAGTTCGGTTGGGAATACGATGAAGATTATGACGAGTTGACCAGATTACCCCTGGATTATGGCGAAGAAGATGATGATGCAAACGACGAGACTGATGAATATGTTATTGTTCTTAATGAAGTCTCAAAAAGTGCATTAAGAGCCATTGGTCTTAACGACGACGACGACCAATTTATAAAACTTATGGGAACTATTCTTATTGGCATATCTTCCGATGAGAGCGACGCTGCTATCGCAGGAAAAGCATTTGCCCAGTTAGCCGTATCTGGATTCATGCTTCCTATGGATCAGATTAAAGAACTATGCAAAGATGTTCGCGAAAAGTGCAAGGGTCAACTCTTCGGGTTACAAATCGCCTTCAACAGTCTGCAAGAGTATAATTGTAGCGCAGCAGACGCTCTATTGCAAATACACTTTTTTCTTTAAACCCCTTTTTCCTAATTATCTAAATAGGAAACTCTTATAATTGTAATAATATAAACATGCCTTATTAAAAGAGCCCACACTCAGACCGCATTGCACGTTGCCATCCAGAAATAAGCATCTGAAAAAGAAGCTTGTGCATGAATCGCGAGAAACTTTTTGTGGTTTCCAACATTCATCTTTGGAGGAATAAAGAAACTTGTATATTTGCCCGAAACTAACATAATAATTAAAAAAACAAGACCTATGACGGAGAAAAAACAGAATTTAATTGTAAACAAGCTTGAAGATTGTATTAATAATGGTAGTATACCAGCTTTTATTCAAGTCTTAAAAGAAGACCTCTCTCAGGAAACTGCGGTTAATGCATGTATCTGTCTTAGTGGAGCTATTTTGAACTGCCATACATTTTTTAGATCTGATATGTTAGCAGCATTTCTTGAAAAAGCTATTCGCTTTAACATGGATTGGGCTAAGGTCTACGGAGGAAAAAACCCATTATTTCGCGTTGCTTTTCTAACAGGTTCCTGGGATCTATACACATGCTTTGTTGAAGAGGTAGAAGGTCTTGATGAAGAGACCTACGCTGAAACTTACAAAGATTGGTTGGATCTTAACGAAAAAATATTAGACCATGCCCGAATGTACATCAAAGGACGTGATTACAATAGCGGTTACGAAACAAACGGACGACGAGTCATCGATATGGAAGATTACGAAATAATGAACTTCATGGCCGAAAACTATAATGCCATGATAGGTCGACACAAGATACTGAAGGATCTAGAGAGTCGTTTATAAATTGTGGGGTGTCATCTTCTAGCCGATGAGTGGATTGATGAAAACAAACAAATACTTCAACATAAAATAATATGAAAATCAAAAGTTGGGTTAACAAGAAAGTTGAGGATTATGTAAAAGCACTTTGGCCTGAAAAGAAGGTAATATGCAATTACAAAGATGACTCCTCGCGTATGCGCGAAGAAAATAGATATATACAGGTTTCCATTCCCATAGATGATCCATACCTACATTACGAGATAATCAACAATCATATTGAACTTCATTTTGAATACTCCGATATAAAAGACAAAGGTGTTACTGTTCCAGCGAATCAAGAATTGGTTGATTATCTTGAACGAGTTTCAGAAACAGACAACAATTACGAATGGTCCTATTGGGGTGATTGTTCTGTAAGATGTGTTCAACTAGGTAGCATTAACGAAGGAGACATGTTGGAAAAACTCAAAACAATTATTGAGTACTTTGACCCCAAAATAAAAGATTTTATCAACAGGAACAACGACGAGCAAAAACTCTTGTCGCTAAAAGTAGACAACACTTTATTGCCAACAAAAAACGTTGATATGGAAATACTCTCTCTGAAGGATGTGTTGTTAAGGAATTTGCACATTCCAGACTATCAACGCATCTATTGTTGGGAAGAAAAAAACGTCAAATGTCTGTTGGAAGACTTAAATGTGCATCTATCACCGTCGATTGAAAATACTCCTTATCGACTTGGTAGTATCATCTTGCATTTTCACGATGGAGTATACGACATTATAGACGGACAGCAACGACTTGTAACACTTTCACTATTGCTTAACTTTCTTGGACAGGATTCTTGCCTTATGTCGCAAGGTTTCGAAGACAGCAAAGCGCGAAGTTATGTAGCTTATAATAAATATCTTATCGAGAACTATGTCCGTAAACATATATCAGACAAGAACAAATTCATTTCTGCATTACTGCAACGCATTGAGTTTAGCGTATTAATTTTAAATAACTCATCTCTTGATTTAGCCTATACATTCTTCTCTAATGAGAATTCTAGAGGTGTCACTCTTACCGACTATGACTTGTTGAAAGCTCATCATCTGCGTTTTATTCCTGAATTTCAAGAAAGGCAATCATATAAGGCTGCTGATATTTGGAATGCTATGGTAAAGAAAGGGCAGCAGAGTGTGTCAGATAGCAATCCCACCCCTGGATATGACAGAATGCTTGACGCTTACATATTCAATCTTCGTCAATGGATGAAGATGCAGAACCCTGATACAAAAGACAATGATCGACATATAAAGAACGAGTATGAGGCAGCCCTCATAATGCCAGAAATTCCTCCTTATGGCGAACAGTTTTATTTTAATGAGCCGATTCAGGGAGGAACTCATTTTTTCTCCTTTGTAGAAATACATCTTGCCAAATACGAGCAGTTTGTTAAGACCACAGAATACCTCACTGTGCATGATGCCTTTACTTTAGATGGCAGTATCATTTGGTATAGAAATGTAATAGAAGCTCTAATGTTTGGATATTATGAGAAATTTGGAGAGCATTGTTTAGCTGATGCTACCGTATTAATACTTCGTTTATTATTACAAAACAGATATGAAACGGATCGCGCTCAACGTATAGGTATCTCGAAATATGTCAGTGAGAAAGGTGTAATTCTGATGATAGATAGAGCAACCTCTCCTACTTTCTTTCTTGCAGAAATGTTCAATGTAATAAGGGACTTCCCCGTCAAATATATGCAAGAAATGAAACTCGTGCAGCGTACAATGCGCAGGAAGGTTCTTGAATGTAGAGATAAGATACGTCAAAATATTTACGTTGAATCCATCAAAAATATGAAACTATGAAATATACACCTAAAGACATCGCATCCAGAAATAAATCCTGTACTATACCTTTGTATCAGCGATTGTTTGAATGGAACAAAGAAAACGTTGAGCAATTGCTCGATGACTTGAAACGTTCATTTATAGCAGATAACACCTCTGATTATTATATCGGCATGTTAACAGCCACATGTGCAAATATGGACGGAAATCATCTTCAACTAGTTGACGGACAACAGCGATTTACCGTTATGACGCTTATTGGCTGCGTCATGCAAAACTATTATAAAGAATGGGAAAATTTCCTTAAAACAGAAACAAAGACTAAACGTTTGTCTTTCGTCTCGCGCAAGTCTGACGAAATGTATTTGGACATGTTAATTCGTAAGGATTATAAGTATGATGGAGAATTAGTTAATCCCAAAATGAGAATTGCCCTAAAAACGATTCTTGAGTTTATGGAGGAATACAAAAGCAAAAATATACTTGAAGCTAAGAATTATGCCCAATACGTATATGAACATACAAGCTTTTTCATAGTACCATTGCCTTCTGCTTATGCACCGGTAGACCTCAACAAGTATTTTGAACGCATGAATAGTAGCGGAAAGAATCTTGAACAGCATGAAATCCTAAAGGTTAAAATGCTTAGCAAGCTTGAGGGTGATGTCTGTTTCTTCATGTCCCTATGGAACAAAGTTGCTGATGTAGATACAGTTTTAATAAAACAGAAAGAAAAAGAAAATGATGGAGATTACTTTTGTAGAAAGACAAAAGGGTTATTCACCTCTGCTGATTTATTTTACACTATTGTTCCCATGTCGGATTCTGACCAAGTTCTGGCAGAGGTTTCAATCAAAAATATCTTTCCTTCTGACCAGAAACCGAGAGAATCCTCACATTATAATAATGGAACTAGATGCGTGCTGCGATTTCCCCAACTTCTACTTCAGGTCCTTTATTATTTCAAAAAAAGTAAAAATCCAAAATTTTCTCCTAATTTGGAAGATTTCTTCAATCAAAGCAACCTATTAGATACCTTCATGTTTTTTCTCCCATATGAAGGAGACAAGGTAAACAAAAATGAGTTAAAGGAATTTTTTGAGATGCTTATTCATTGTAAGATAGCATTAGACGTGGCATTCGTACGTTCTTTAGAATATGGATATACCCTTGATATGAACATAAACTCGAACGATAACCCAGACTTAAAAACGCTCTTGATGTTTGAATCGTTCCTTTTTGTTTCGTCTTCAAATATGACTAACTACCGTTGGTTTAGTTGGCTAATGGATGTCACTGTTAAGGTTTCTCAATTTCCTAGTTGCACAGATTTATTCAATCATCTAAAGAATGAATGCGACAAGTTGAATCCTTTACCAAAGTATAATGATCTTTGCTACAATAAAGATATTCGTTATTGGTTCTGGCGTCTTGATTTTGCAATATGGGAGCAAAGAAAAGAACTGTTCAAAGAGGATGATGACACTATTCTTTTAGGTGTTGCAGAAAACTATGTATTCATTAGGAATCGAAGCATTGAGCATATCGCCCCGCTACACCCCAAAAGTGAGTCTGACCTCAAATGGGACGAAAATAACCAAGCCGATACAACTCTCAGAAATAGTTTTGGGAATCTTGTTATGATATCTCAAGGCTTAAATTCTACCTTGAGTAATTCTTCATATGAAGTAAAGAAAGCTCATGTTGAGTCCTATTTTAAGAGTGTCAACGGAACCATAGAGAGTCTTAAATTATTGATGGTTTATAAAGCCTGTAAAATAGGTTGGAATAAAGACATGATACCGAAACATGGAGATAAGATGTATGAATTTTTAAAAAGAGAGATACCCTTAAAGGAAAAATAACAAAGAAAACATAATGCTAACCTTCATCTCAAACTCTTCCCATTACAAAGAGGTGCTGGCGCGGGTGCAGTCCGTGAAGCACACTCTTTGGATTGGGACCGCCGACATAAAGGACCTGTATGTGGAGGTGGGTAATGAGAAGAAGCCGTTTCTGGCTCTCATAGCGTTGCTCATTCGACGGGGAGTGGAGGTGCGACTCATTCACGCAAAGGAGCCGGGACCGAACTTCCGCGAGGATTTCGACAAGTACCCTGTACTGTATGACCGACTGGAGCGCGTGCTCTGCCCACGTGTGCATTTCAAGATGCTGGTGTTTGACAGTAAAGAGGTGTATGTCGGCAGCGCCAACCTCACTGGTGCCGGCATCGGCATGAAGGCAGACACGACTCGCAACTTCGAGGCCGGCATACTGACTGACGAGCCAGAGATCGTTGAGCAGGCGATGAATCAGTTTGACGATGTATGGATAGGCCGTCACTGCAAAAATTGCAAACGCAAAGACTTCTGTCCCGACCCGATCGTATAGCGTTGTAACACACGCCTTTACAAAGACCTCCGCCAACTTGTGGTGGAGGTCTTTTCGTATCAACGCAAAATTTTCAGAACTTTTTCTTGCGTATGTCCCCAAATGGCATACCCTCCCTCTATCTTTGCATCGTGAACCGTTAATTAGCTTAGTGGCTTAGATGGCTTGGATGGCTTAGATGGCTTAAAGAAAAAACTCACGACTCTAGACAAAACCAAACAATTATGGAAAAGAAAGAAAATGAGACAATAGATTTGCTCATGGCTTTTGAGCAAATCGTGGAAATGGCAGAAGACTCGCAGTTGAGCGACGAATTCTACCGCAAGGCTGACAAATATATTAATTATGTGTCGGCCAAGATAGACCTTACCAAAAAGCAGAGCGTGATGCTGGCTCTCTTTGTCAACAGGAGCTATGAAGAATGCATCCAGATAGAAGAACTGAGCAAATATGTTAAATGCTCAACAGTTCGCATCCTTCGCTATATGAACGATATCGACGAGCTTGTGAAGAAAGAATTCATCCGATGCCGCAGATCTAAAGAAAAGATATCGTATAGAGTGCCGTTCGAGCTCTTAGAAGCTTCCAAAAACAACGAGAAATACATTCCGAAGAAATGGACGGGACTCTCTTGCCCGGAACTATTTGGCGTATTGGAAGAAATCTTTGAGATGCGCGAAGAATCAGAAATAACATACGAACTCATGGCTCAAAAGATAGATTCCTTATTCAAGGATAATTCTAAACTTGAATATGTTTCGCGCGTGGAAAACTATGTTATCAGTCGCGAAAGCAAGATGTTGCTAGTATTGTTTTCTCACTTGCTTGTCAATAATGACGATAATCATATAATATTTTGTGATCTCAGCTTTTTGTATGATGACAAGAGATATTGGAACCGCGTCAAATCACAACTTAGTAAAGGAATTCACTCTTTATTTGACTTGGGACTAATTGAGCACAACAATGATGACGGCTTGGTAGATCGCGAGAGTTTCCGCATGACCGACAAAGCCAAGTCAGAATTGTTCAGTGAACTCTGTCTGCAATCGAATGCTCGTGACAAAGTCAACAAGGGCATAGTAAGAAGCGATAAGATTGCAGAAAAGAAACTCTTCTATGGCGAAAGCATACAGTCTCAGATTAACGAGCTAAGTCAGCTACTGGATGAAAGCCACTATCAGGCGATACACTGTCGCATGAAGGAATCCGGCTTCCGTTGTGGATTCACGTGCCTGTTTTATGGTTCGCCAGGAACAGGCAAGACCGAAACAGTGCTGCAGTTGGCTCGCCAAACAGGGCGTGACATCATACAGGTTAACGTGGCGGATATTAAGAGCTGCTGGGTTGGCGAAAGCGAGAAAAACATCAAAAATCTCTTCGACACTTACAGAGAGCACGTAAAGAAGGACGCCATAACTCCTATATTGCTTTTCAACGAAGCCGATGCCATCATCAACAAACGTCAGGAGGGAGCACAGAGAGCCGTCGAAAAGATGGAAAACTCTATACTAAACATCATCCTCCAGGAGATGGAAAATCTTGATGGCATACTCATCGCCACGACTAACCTGGCACAGAACATGGACACGGCTTTTGAGCGCAGATTTCTTTATAAGATTAAGTTTGAGAAACCGACCTTCGACGCCAGAATGAGTATCTGGCGCACAATGATTCCAACTCTTAACGAAGAGGACTCACGCTTCTTGGCTAACAAATATGATTTCAGTGGAGGTCAGATAGAAAACATCGCACGGCACTACACCATCGGAAAAATTCTACATGGTGAGTCGAAGGACATAAGAAAAGAACTCTCTGATTATTGCAATAACGAAAGACTGGAGTCGCACGACAAAAGGAATATTGGTTTCGCTTAGAGATGGATGACATAATTAGAATGCGTGATTTGCGGTTTAATCCTGAGTTGTTTGTGAACTTCCGCTCAGGAACTGTCTTGGACAATCTTTTGTGTAGCTACAAAGGATTGCCCAAAGGCGTTAACTATATGGTTATAGGTGATCCCGGTGTTGGCAAAACAACCATCATTCTCGATCTAATCGCAAACATCGCCAGTCATAGCAAAAAAGCACGCATTCTATTCATCAGTGCGGAAATGAACGAAATCGACCTGGCTGTATATGTGCAGCGCTATCCTAAGTTTGGGGATCTGAATATCATGTTCGTGGAATCAGACTTTAACGGAGAGGCTCATCACCTAGAGAAGATTGATAACGTTCTGCAACAAGGATGGGACATCGTCGCCATAGATTCCTTCCACGAACTGCAAGGCATAGTCAAGGAAGAGGAGAACATCACAATGCGATTGGCGGAAACGAAATTGCTCGCCCTCATAAAACGCCACAATAAAGCCCACAACGAAACCCGTGTCAATACTACTTTTCTCACTATCCAACAGGTTACCAAGAGCGGAGCCTTTATCGGTTCCAACAGATTGAAACACATGATTACTGCCATGATGGAACTGCGCCTTGACAATCCCAAGAACATATATAGCGACCGATATGTGGTGTTCTCCAAGCATCGACGTGGCGACGTGGGAGTGAAACTGTATTACAACCTGAGCAGTACGGGGGATGTATTCTTTGACGAAGAGCGTTACCAACAGGAATTGCTTCTGCGCAACCTGCAAAATAATGTATCTACCCAACTGCGCGACTTCGCAACACAATTTGATACCTTATTTAATAATAACATCTAAACTACCGACTATGGACTCAAACTACTATCACAAAACCAAGAAAGAAATCCTTGACCTTCCAATTTGTTATCGCACGATAGAGGCAAAAGAGATTATTGCCCTTGGAGAAAATCATTACTCTGTTGGTAATGCCACTTTTGAAGTCTCACCAGAGATTGCCAACGCTATAGACCATTTTGCTGGGATAAAAAAAGAACAAACCCAGATAGCGCACGACAGCTACGGCGAACAGGGCGTAACCAATCTACGCAACTTCTTCGGGCAAGCAGAAGTGAAGCACGGCAAGCGACTAGTGCTCGCAGCAGACACTGTAGATAAGAGAATTGTTAAAGCTCTTCCCATAAAGAATACGATGATTCCGCCCGAGGCTTTCTTTGATTTCGCTGAGATGTTTATGGACAAAAACGATTATCTCCCAGAGAAAGTGGAATACAATCAAGTAGGAGCCGGCGGCATCTCTATCATGCTTAAACCCGTCAACGAACAGATTATGGAATTTTCGCCGGGCGATGACTTCGTATCTAATGGCATATACTTAAAATGGAATCCAGGAGAAATCAATCTGGGAAATTATTATGAGAGGCTGATATGCTCTAATGGCGCCACACAAGTGTCAGAACATTCCTTTATGCAGGCGAATTCTCCCGCACTGACTGAACTGGAGAGAATGCTGGATTACGAATCGATATCTGCTTTGCTTAAAAATAACCTAGAGAAGATGCTCGTGAACGCGAGGCTAGCGATTGATACCACAGCATCTGTGCGCGAACTGGGGATTGCCTCTAAAATACTTAACAGGTATGGAGTGCAGCCAGACAATGTCAATAAGCTCCTTCCTTACGACCAAACCAGAGAGAAGTATAAACAGGCAGGATTTCCGACAGACTCACATCACATGGCACAAGCAAAGAGTGAGTTCTCCATGTGGGAAATTTTCAACATCCTGACTTATTTCGCCACACATAACAAGATATGGTCTGACTCGGACATCAGGCGCAGTTCACTGATGGAAGACGGAATGACTCTGCTCTTGCGCGAACGAGATATTAAACAATACTATAATATTTTCTAAAGGATGGCTTATTACAACTGCATACAGGCAGCCCGCTTGAAGAACTTCCTTCTTCAAATATATCATTGTAAGAAAGACTTTGAGCTACTGGTCATAAACAAGAGGCCCAAGACAAGAATGGGTGTTTATATCGTTCCGAAGCGTAGAATTCTTATTTAGGCAACAATATAGCAGTTGGCACAGATTACAATCTCTGCGAAATAGTCATGCTCTCTCTGCGCCAACATCTGTGTCATTGCCTATAAAAAATTAAAATGTTTTTTGCATACATTCCTGCATTGTTTCGGTTAAAGAGTTG
>CADAJV010000007.1 GCA_902788275.1 uncultured Bacteroidales bacterium
GACAAATAGGTATGACTGACTTGACTCTCCCTCTAAGATAGAGGGAGTACCCCGAAGGGGGGAGGGCGTATGATACTAACTTTCCCCGGACACCAATATCTTTCTTACGGCCCTTTTTTATAGTTACTCTCATACGCTCCTTTGAAAGTTAGAGGGGGTGGCTGCGGAGCTCCGCAGACGGGGGCGTATGATACTAACTAAAAGATAACAGAGGACAGAGAACAGATGCGCATAAGAGTGACTCTCTGCGCACAGCAATGATACATTATGCGCCCCAGGCTTATGGACCTGGGGCGCATAATTATAAATTTCTGAAAAATTTCTGGTAATTTCTTTCAGTCCTTACTCCCTGTCGGCGCGCTTGCGCTGCATGTGGTCGAGGATAATCTTGCGCATGCGGATACTCTTGGGTGTCACCTCCACATACTCGTCGGCCTTGATATACTCCAGCGCCTCCTCAAGGCTGAACTCCACGGCGGGAATGATGTGGGCCTTCTCGTCAGTGCCGCTGGCGCGCACGTTGGTCAGCTGCTTCGACTTAGTCACGTTGACCACCAGGTCAATCTCGTGGACATGCTCGCCCACCACCTGGCCGCCATAGACCTGGTCCTGCGGATGGATGAAGAATCGGCCACGGTCCTGCAGCTTGTCGAGCGCATAGGCAAAGGCCGTGCCGCTTTCCAGGGCCACGATGGAGCCATTGACGCGACGGGTGATGTCGCCCTTGTAGGGCTGGTATTCCTTGTAGCGGTGGGCCATGATGGCCTCGCCCTGCGAGGCGGTGAGTATGTTGGTGCGCAGGCCTATGATGCCGCGCGAGGGAATGTCGAAGGTTATGGTCACGCGGTCGTCCTTGCTCTCCATGGAGGTCATGTCGCCCTTGCGGCGGGTGATCATGTCGATTATCTTGCTTGAGAACTCCTCGGGCACATTGATGGTCAGCTCCTCCACGGGCTCACACTTGCGGCCGTCAATCTCCTTGTATATCACCTGGGGCTGGCCCACCTGCAGTTCATAGCCCTCGCGCCTCATCGTCTCGATGAGCACACTGAGGTGCAGCACGCCGCGGCCCGACACGTTCCAGCTGTCGAAGTTGTCGGTCTTCTCCACCTTGAGCGCCAGGTTTTTTTGCAATTCCTTCATCAGGCGATCCTCTATCTGACGGCTGGTGCAGTACTTGCCCTCCTTGCCGAAGAAGGGCGAGTTGTTGATGGTGAAGAGCATCGACATGGTGGGCTCGTCAATGGTGATGGGCGGCATGGGCTCGGGGTTCTCAAAGTCGCAGATGGTGTCGCCAATCTCAAAGTTCTCCAGTCCGATGATGGAGCAGATGTCGCCGCACGGCACCTCGGCCACGCGCTTGCTGCCCATGCCCTCAAAGGTGTGCAGCTCCTTTATCTTGGTCTTCTCCATCGAGCCGTCGCGGTGGGCAATGGTGATATTCTCGCCCTCCCTGACCGTGCCCCTGTTTACGCGGCCCACGGCAATGCGGCCCGTGTAGTTGGAGTAGTCGAGCGAGGTGATGAGCATCTGCGTGGTGCCCTCGTTCTGCTTGGGGGCAGGTATGACCTCCACAATCTTGTCGAGCAGATAGTTGATGTCGCTGGTAGGCGTGTTGTAATCGGGGCCCATCCAGCCCTGCTTGGCCGAGCCATAGACCACGGGGAAGTCCAGCTGGTCCTCAGTGGCGCCGAGCGAGAACATCAGGTCAAACACCATCTCGTACACCTCCTCGGGGCGGCAGTTGGGCTTGTCCACCTTGTTGACCACCACTATGGGCTTCAGGCCAATCTGCAGGGCCTTCTCCAGCACAAAGCGGGTCTGCGGCATCGGCCCCTCAAAGGCATCCACCAGCAGCAGGCAGCCGTCGGCCATGTTGAGCACGCGCTCCACCTCGCCGCCGAAGTCGCTGTGGCCCGGGGTGTCGATGATATTGATTTTTACGTCCTTATAGTTGATGCTGACATTCTTGGAGAGAATCGTGATGCCGCGTTCGCGCTCCAGGTCGTTGTTGTCAAGTATCAGAGTGCCCGTCTCCTGATTGCTGCGGAAGAGGTGACCCGCCAGCAGCATCTTGTCCACCAGCGTAGTCTTGCCGTGGTCCACATGGGCAATAATTGCTATGTTGCGTATCTCCGTCATAAAAACAAGAATTCTCGTTTGCGGCGCGAAGTTACGAAAAAATCCTCACACCTTATTATATAATAGGCCAAAAAGCAGTTGGCACAGATTACAGTCTCTGCGAAATAGTCATGCTCTCTCTGCGCCAACATCTGTGTCATTGCCTATAAAATATTAAAATGTTTTTTGCACACATTCCTGCATTGTTCCGGTTAAAGAGCTGAAAAACAGACGGTTTAATATGCAGGGCAATTTAGCCCTGTGGAAATCAAAACTAAAAGCCTTGAAAAAAAATCTAAGAGCCTTGAAACGAAATCTAAGAGCCTTGAAAATGACGGCTCGAGGCTCTTAGATTTTTTTTCCACGGAGTTAGTTTATTTTTCCACGGAGTTAATTCAACGGGATTAGATTTCAATTTCACAGACTTCGATTTCAAATTCACAGACTTCGATTTCAATTTCACAGACTTCGATTTCAAATTCACAGGAAAAAGGCTCGACCCGACGAACTAAGGACTCGGCGCGACGCGCCATGACGAGGCGAGACCAGGACAAGGAAATGAAAAAGTGGGAATAAAAAAAGTAAGGGAGTCACGAATTGTGACTCCCTTGGTGGTTGGCGCTTCAGGATGGGCTTGAACCAACGACCCCCTGATTAACAGTCAGGTGCTCTAACCAACTGAGCTACTGAAGCAGGTGCTTGCGCGGGGTTTTTATACCCTCTTTCTGCGTTTTGCGGTGCAAAGGTAATGGTTTTTCTGAAATAAAGCGGTATCTTTGCAGAAAAATTTTGTCCTGACTATGAAAAAAGTTTGTTTTTCCCTTTTGATATGTCTTGCCGCCACTGCGGCGATGGCCCAGAACCTGCAAAACGCCTCTAAGCAGCTGAAGGTATTCAATCAGCTCTACAAGACGCTGGACATGTACTACGTGGACACGCTGGATGCCGAGAAGAACATCACCACGGCCATCAATGCCATGCTCTACGACCTGGACCCCTACACGGAGTACTACACTGCCAAAACGGCCAGGGAACTCAACACCATGACCACGGGCAAATATGCGGGCGTGGGCATGCTGATACATTATTATAAGGCTGAGGACCGCTGCGTGGCCTACCAACTCTTTGAGGACAAGCCGGCGCAGAAAGCCGGCATCAAGGTGGGCGACGTGATTCTCTCCATCGACGGCAAGGAGATGGGCCCCAAGGGCAGCAAGCCGGTCAACGATTTCACCAACTCAGTGAGCAGCGCCCTGCGCGGCGACCCTAACACCGTGGCCCACGTGAGGGTGAAGCGCCTGACGGACACGCTGGACATTGACATCACCCGCGCCAGCGTGCAGCTGCCGGCCATGCCCTACAGCGGCTTGGTTGACGGCGACGTGGGCTACATCTACCTCAGCTCCTTCACCACCGACTGCTCAGATGACGTGCGCCAGGCCGTGCGTAACCTGAAGGAGCAGGGTGCCAAGAGCATTGTGCTGGACCTCCGCAACAATGGCGGCGGACTGGCCAACGAGGCGGTGAAGATTGTCAATATCTTTGTGGAGAAGGGCAAACTGATACTGAAGATGAAGGGCAAGGTGGCTGCCGCCAACACCTCCTACGCCACGCAGGGCATCCCCGAGGACCTGGACATCCCCCTGGCTGTGCTGGTCAACGGTGCCTCGGCATCGTCGTCGGAAATTGTCTGCGGCTCGCTGCAAGACCTGGACCGCGCCGTGATAGTGGGCGAGCGCACCTTTGGCAAGGGACTGGTACAGCAGCCTCATGAGCTGCCGTATGACGGAGTGCTCAAGCTGACCACCAGCCACTACTACATCCCCTCGGGCCGATGCATACAGGCCCTGGACTACAGCCACCGCACTGACAACGGCGAGGCCTACCGCACGCCCGACAGCCTGACCCACACCTTCTACACCGAGGCGGGCCGCCCGGTGAAGGACGGCGGCGGCATAACGCCTGACATAACGGTAAGCGACACCATCCCCACCCTGCTGGCCTACCTGCGCAACAGCGATGAATACTTTGACTGGCTCAACGCCTACTGCCGCTCGCACGAGACCATCAGCCCCGCCGGCGAGTTTGGCATAAGCGACGAGGATTATGAGGCCTTCACCGACAGCATCGTGAAGTCGGGCTTCACCCCTGAGAACAGAAGCAAGAGGGTTGTGGAGCAGCTACGCAAAATACTGAAGGCCGAGGATGCCTCGGAGGAGGCTATGCAAAACCTCAGCACGCTGGAGGAGAGCCTCAAGCCCGACCTTGCCAAAATTCTGGCGCAGCATAAGGACAAGATGAGCCGCTGCATCAATGCCGACATCTGCGACCGCTACTACTACAGCGCCGGGGCGCAGCAAAACGCCCTGCTGCATGACGTGCAGCTGGACGCCGCCGTAGCCGTACTGAAGGACAGCAAGCGATACAAAGAGATTTTGGGGCAATAGCCAACGGCCATTAGAAAGAAAAACAATAACCGTCAGCCTTAAGTCCGGCATATCATCGGGACTTGGCTGACGGTTATTACTTATTATTGGTTTACTGGCTCTTGCCGGCTAATCTTCAATCAGATTCTGACCCGTCATCTCCTTAGGCTGCTCAAGGCCCATGATGTGGAGAATGCTGGGAGCCACGTCGGCCAGGATGCCGTCCTTGACCTTGGCGGCCTTATTCTCAGTGATGTAGATAAACGGCACGGGATTGAGCGAGTGGGCAGTGTTGGGAGTGCCGTCGGCATTGAGAGCGTGGTCGGCATTGCCGTGGTCGGCAATGATGATGGTCTCGTAGCCGGTCTCATTAGCTGCTGTCACCACGTCCTTGACGCAGGCGTCAACGGCCACCACGGCCTTCTCGATGGCCTCGTAAACGCCAGTGTGGCCCACCATGTCGCCATTGGCGAAGTTAACCACGATGAAGTCATAGACATTCTTCCTGATAGACTCCACGAGTTTGTCCTTAACCTCGTAGGCCGACATCTCGGGCTTGAGGTCGTAGGTAGCCACCTTGGGCGATGCCACGAGGGTGCGGTCCTCGCCCTCATAGGGAGCCTCGCGACCGCCATTGAAGAAGAAGGTGACGTGAGCATACTTCTCAGTCTCTGCGGTGTGGAGCTGGCGCAGGCCCTTGCTGCTGATGTACTCGCCGAGAGTGTTGTCAACATTCTCCTTGGGGAAGAGGATGCCCACGCCCTTGAAGCTGGCGTCGTAGGGAGTCATGCAGTAATACTTGAGGCCGGGGATGGTGTGCATACCCTCCTCGGGCATGTCCTGCTGGGTGAGCACGATGGTGAGCTCCTTGGCGCGGTCGTTGCGGAAATTGATGAAGATAACTACATCGCCCTCCTTGATGGTGCCGTTGACATTGGCATTGATGAGTGGCTCCATAAACTCGTCGGTGTCCTTGTGCTCCTCGGTGTCGGAGTCGTAGCAGAACTGCACTCCCTCCACCATGTCGGCAACCTCCTTGCCCTTGCCGTGAATAAGCTGGTCGTAGGCAATCTTGATACGGTTCCAACGCTTGTCGCGGTCCATGGCGTAGAAACGGCCGATGATTGAGGCCACGGCGGCACCATTCTTGTCGCAATGCTCGGTAAGCTGGCTGATGAAGCCCTTGCCCGAGCGGGGGTCGGTGTCGCGGCCGTCCATAAAGCAATGAACGAAGGTGCGGCCGTCGAGGCCATACTCATGGGCAATCTCAATGAGCTTAAACATGTGGTCGAGGCTGGAGTGGACGCCGCCATCGGAGGTAAGGCCCATAATGTGGAGGTTCTTGCCGGTCTCCTTGGCGTAGGAGTAGGCCTCCTTCACCTGCGCATTGTCGCGGATGGAGCCGTCGGCGCAGGCACGGTTGATTTTTACGAGGTCCTGATAGACAATGCGGCCGGCACCGATATTGAGGTGACCGACCTCGGAGTTGCCCATCTGGCCGTCGGGCAGGCCCACATACTCACCGCTGGCCTGCAGCTGCGAGTGAGCATAATTGGCGTTGAGATAGTCAAGATAGGGAGTAGGGGTGCAGCTGATAACGTCGTCTTTCTGCTTATCGCCGATTCCCCATCCGTCGAGAATCATAAGTAATGCTTTCTTTGCCATATTTTTAGAGTTTTAAAAGTTCGAAAGTTCAAGAGTACCGATTTGCTCTCACGGCTCCTTCCAACCAATGGTCGCGATAACTACGGCACTCGGGAGTTTGTTTTATTTTTCCTGCACAATGGTCACCGTGGTCTTGGCTCCGGTGGACGAGAGCAGGGTGACATTGGCCTTGCGCTCGGCTCCAGTGGTGTTCTGGCCAATGGTCAGGGTAACAGTGTTGTCGCCCTTGGCGAGAGAGGTCTGTTCAATAGCAAGCCACTCCTGGTCGGAGGAGATAGTGGCATCGGCATAGAGCACAGCGCTGACAGTAGTCGTCTGTGCTGCTGCGCCAACCTTCTTGCTGAACGATGCGCCAACATAGGTTGAGGCATCGGTGTAAACGGCCGCAGGTTCAACCACGTTAAGATGGTTGAGCTGCAGGTAGAGCAGCGAGATGGTGTGGCCATTGGCCTTAAGGAGAACAGCCGTACGGCGCACCGCATCAGTGGTATTGGGCTCGATGCTTACCGGTCGCAAAAAGACCTTCTCGCTACCATAGACATAGTCAAACTTTTCTTCGTCCTTCTGCGTACCAGTCTGGGTAAAGAGCATCCAGCTGCACTGAGTATCGGCCACCCACGGGTCAGTGGAGCGCAGCATGAGGGTATCGTCTGTCTGGTCGGCATAGAGCCCGACTATCGGACCGTCGGTTAAGCGCGACGTAATGCCAAGAGTGTGGTAGTTGGGATCACTCTCGCTACAACTATTCATTGTGAGCATTGTGCATAGCACAGCACACATGAGAAGGGTTATTTTCTTCATCATAAGGTATCTCTTTATTAAGTGAATCATCGTTTCGGGGTGCAAAGTTAGTGCAAGCCGAGCGGAAAACCAAATTTTATTTGAGTTTTCCCAAGGCGCCGCCTAACTTGACTTGCAATGCAGGGCAAAGTCAACAATTTCACATCTTTTAATCCGTTGCATCCCTCATTAGTGAAGAAAAAGTCCTAACTTCGCCGCGCAAAAGCCTATACCTTATTATAACACTGGCATCGCGAACCGAAGCAGTGCTGTCGCAAAGCGGAGCACGAAAAGCGGAGGCGAGAGCGAAGCGGCAATTAGAAATTAGAAATTATGAAAACAAAGACAATCATTTTATCATTACTTCTCGTTGCCACCACAGTCATGGCGCAGCACGGTGGCAGCAGCAACGCCTCCTACAAGAATCCGCAACTGACTTCCAAGCACCTTGCCGCGCTCGGCATGGCCAACATCAAGGTGAAGCAAAAGAGCGAAGGTGTGTGGGTCAGCGACAAAGGGGTAACAATCTACTCCTCACACCCCTACGGCGACAACATCAAGGGCTTCAGCGGAGCTACGCCGCTCTTCATTGCCGTGGGCAAGAATGGCAAGATACAGGCTGTGGCACCGGCAGCCAACACCGAGACCTCCGACTTCTGGCAAAGGGTAAAGGACTCCAAGCTCTTTAAGGCTTGGAAGGGCCTCACCCCCGCCCAAGCCGCCAAGAAAAAGGTGGACGCCGTGAGCGGTGCCACCTATAGCTCGACCGCCGTAATCAAAACCGTGCAGGCAACTGCAAACAACATCAAATAATATGAAAACACTGAGAACAATCGTTGCCGTACTCGCTTGCCTGATTGCAGCGAACACATACGCAGAGAAAAAAGCCGACTTCTGGTCAGTGGTAAAGAACCGCACATCGGTGCGTCAGTGGGAGAATAAGCCTGTGGCCAAGGCCGACATTGAGGATCTGTTGCGCGCCGCCATGGCCGCCCCCACAGCAGTCAACAAGCAGCCCTGGCGCTTCCTGGTCATCACTGATGCCGCCGAGCGCAATGCCCTGGCTGACAAGGTGGAGCGTGGCCAGATGTATAAAGATGCACCTGTGCTTATCGTAGTGTGCGGCGACATGGATGCCGCCCTGGAGGGCGAGGCACGCGAGTTCTGGGTGCAGGACTGCTCAGCCGCCACCGAGAATCTACTGCTGGCCGTCACCGCCAAGGGCCTCGGCGCAGTATGGACCGGCGTCTATCCCATCCAGAAGCGCACCCAAGCCCTGCAACAAGCCCTCGGCCTGCCACAGAATATCGTGCCGCTTGACGTAGTGCTAATCGGCTACCCCAAGGACACCCCCAAGCCCAAGGACAAATGGAAACCCGAAAACATCCACTGGGAGAAGTGGTGAAAATCTTCCCTTAATCGACAAAATTGCCTATCAACAGCAGTTATCCAACCCGCCTCGCTTTTCGCGAAATACGAAAAACGGGGCGATTTTCTTGCTATTATAACAATAATTATTATATTTGTAACCGATTTATAACCAACTGTCTATGTAGCATCACAGACAAAAGACATTTAAGATAGAAGCGTTAGCTTTATTCTTGTCATCTGAAATTCGCCAAATTATAGAAATACTCAAGAGTAGAAGTTAATGCTCGCGCAGATAGCGTGGGCTTTTACTCGGATATGAGTGTTAAGGTGTTTGGCGATACCTCAGATGACGTAGACGATAGTAATTGTCCACGTTTTTTATTAATCATAAATTTTATTTGTATGAAAAAACTTTTTATTACCCTCTTGACTGTCTTTATGGGACACAATATCCAGGCACAAAACAACGTCTATTTTACACTGAAAGCCAATCTGAAGCATCTGCCCAAGACGCTCTATATTGGCGAAAGCCCATATCCAAAAGTAGGTGAAGCAGACACTGTGAACGTAATAAACGACAAATTCGAATATACCATTCCTGCCAAGAAACTCACCTCTACTTCGCCCACTTGGATATATTTGACTAACGGTAAAGGCTTCATGCAAAATTATTTGGTAGTTCCTGGCGAAGTTATGACGATCAAAGGCGATGTCCGTTCTGACGTAGAGATTAACGGCACAAAATTCTACAAGCAATGGGGTGCTGTAAAACGTTTGCTGCAAACAATAGAGGATGACGACAACGAAGATTTGCTCATTTTGAATTTTATGAAAAAAAATCCCGACAACGAAGCTGCAATCTTCCTTCTTTATCGACTAGAACACATTGCACCTGATCGCATAGAAGAAGCTATCGGTATTATTTCGGATAAAGTACGCAAGGAGCGTATGGGGGAATGGTACGACGACCAGTTGACACGCTTGCGTAACCGCATAAAGGACAATCAGGCGCGACAAACCTTGCAGGCTAACGGCCGTGAAGCTCCTGATTTCACTCTGAACGACATCGATGGCCATTCACTCTCATTATACTCACTTCGCGGCAAATATGTCGTGTTAGATTTCTGGGGATCCTGGTGCGTATGGTGCATGAAAGGTGTACCTAAAATGAAAGAATACTATAATAAATATGCAGGCAAATTTGAAATATTGGGTATTGACTGCAATGAAACTGAAAACAAGTGGAAGCAAGCAGTTAAGGACTACCAACTGCCATGGCTGAACGTTTATTGCACCAACGACTCGGATGTAAAGCGTCTATTCGGCATCAAGGCTTTCCCTACGAAAATCATTCTCAATCCAGAAGGGAAGATTGTAATGTCGGTTGAAGGGGAAGACCCCTCCTTCTATGATAAACTGGATGAACTTTTCGGAAAATGACCACAAACACTATAAGCTACCATAATTCTGTCAACGATATGGTTTAAGGATTTAGGCATCAACGCATAAAGTACACCTTTATAGATAGACAGCCAGCAACAAACAAATCCCGATGCGAGACAATTCTCTTGCGTCGGGATTCTTTCTTAGAGCGACCTTATGAAATCTTGCGCAGACCTCGCAGAAACTAATGCAGACTTCGCAGAATCTTACGCAGAGTTCGTGGAATTTTAAGCGGACTTTATCAGAAAAAAGCCAGAGTTCCTGAAATTGTCTTCGCCGAAACACAACTTTGACTCGGCGAAGATACATTCGTGTCTCGGCGAAGACACGAGCGGGAAGTCGCGAAAAGACTGAACGAAGTCTGCTTAAAATCTGGGGAGGACACGCCAAAATTAGACGAAGGCCGATTAAAAACTGGCGAGAGTGGCTTTAGTTTTCACGAGAGTAGGGATAAATAAAACGAGAGTGGACTTCGTAAAATTTATCTCTGTTCGCGTTCACATTTATCTCTGTTCGCATCAGATTTATCTCTGTTCGCGTTACAAGGCGAAGTCTGCGCACGAAATCTTAGAGTCTGCGCGTGAAAACTAAAAGTCTGGGCGCGAAATCTTAAAGCCTGCGCATGCACTCGCGCACGGCTTTTCTTGACGGGAGGTGCGAGATAGTTTGCCAGAGTTCTGAGATACGACTGACGGGATGGTTCGTTCTTTTAGTTAACACTTAACACTGTTAACCTCCGCAAGGACAAAAATAAAGAGTGTGACCTACATTTTTCAGACTGATGGACGCAGTTCTACTGCTAACCCCATTGCTGCAGCTATTCGATATAGCGTTGAAACTGAAGGTATCGTTAATCCACGTTCTAAACGGGACACATATCCCTTGTTTGCCCCTATTCGTTCTGCCAATTCTTGTTGCGTAAGTCCTGCATTCTTTCTGGCATCCAAGAGTATTTGTGCATTATATTCCTCCCATGCCTTGTTCTCTGCGGCCTTTCTGCTTTCTGAACCTCTCGGACCAAACTCCTGTTCCAGTTCAGCACTAACATCATAAATCTTTCTTTCGTTTTTCATTTTTATATTCCTCCTTCAATTTAATGGCTTTATCTATTTCTCGTTTGGGTGCTTTTTGCGTCTTCTTCGTATAGCAGTTAAACAATACTACAATTGTATTTCCATCATAGATGAAAAAAAATCGAAACTCTTTGCTGCCATAGGTGACACGAAACTCATACAGCCCATCCCTTATATAACTTATATAATGACGAGGTATCTTATCTTCCGTCTCAAACAGCAACAAGGCGCGTCTGATTTTACCACGCTCTTGCTCTGAGAGTTTTTTCATGAACTCTATGTAATAGTTCTTATATGCAATGATTTTTCTCATCGGCTGCAAAATTAATAAAAGTTGTACAGCTATACAACTTTTCCTAGGATTTTTTTGAAAAAGTAATAAAACAGCCGCTATTTCTTACTTCTAAAAGGCGAGAAAACACAACTCTAGAAGTACTCCTTGAAATACGCCTGCAGCGCAGCGCGGGCATGCGCCAGCTTGGATGCCCAGGCTTCCACGGAGTTCTGGCCCAGTTTGTCGGTGACGTACTTCACGGCAAGGAAAGGCACGCCGGCCTTGCGACAGGTCCACGCCAAGGAAAAAGACTCCATGTCAACGGCATCGCAGCCAAGGTCCTCCTCGGGACTGAAGACAAAATTGTCGCCGGTGTTAACGGTCATCGGTGCAGTGCTCTCAGCACCGTCCACCAAGGAGGGAAGGCCGTAGGCGAAGCTGCTATCGGTCATGTCAATCTCCCTGCACACGCCGTCAAGGGGGAGGCGGTGCATGTCGCGGTCAATAAAGCGACGGCACACCAAGATGTCGCCCACACTGTGGCGGTAGGTGCCCACGGTTCCAATGTTGAGCACTACGTCGGGTCTGTGCTCGGCAATGGCAAAAGCCAGCGAGGCCGCAGCCTGAGTCTTGCCCATACCGGTTACCACTTTCACTATCTCTGCGCCTGCAATGGCAAGAGGAAACATTTCCTCCTTAAGCGCATAAGCCACTAAAATCTTCATGCTGCTTTTTTATTTATCAATAATAATCTCCATCGTTGTTTTCTGCACCTGCATTCCCATGCTCCTGTAGAAACACAGTGCCGGGGCGTTGCCCTCCCACACATTGAGCGTGATATTGCGGCAGCCAATTGACTCTGCATACTCACGAACGAACTCAAACAATGTCTGACCAACGTGCCGACCACGGGCTTTCTCGTCCACACAAATGTCGTCGATATAAAGTGTCTTGATGTCCTGTAACAGAATATCGCCTTTCACCTCCTTGATCTGGCAAAAAGCATAGCCCTGCACCAACCCATCGTCATCGAAAACAAATATAGGATTATTGCCGTTGCCAAGCAAAGCCACCAACTCTGGCTCCGAGTATTTAGTAGTGTGCGGTCTGAACAGGTCAGGGCGCTTCTCATAATGCACCATATTCACCTGATGTAATAACTCGATGATGCGCGGAATATCGTTTTCCTGTGCTTTCCTTATCATTTTCATTGGTTTCTTCGCAACCACCTTTTCTCGCCATGGCAGAATTGATGCAAGCATCATTCTGCTCATTTGGCTTAGCGAAAAGGTTCTTTTATTGTTGAGGGGAGTAGAGAGCGGTCCGTAAGGTGCAGCACACCGAGCGTCATCAGAAATACAATAATGCCGGCAAGCCCCATAGGAGCCGTCAGCAACTCGTCATTATGATCGAGAAACAGCACAACGAAAGTGGCAAACGCATTAAACGAACCATGAAAGATGGCAGCAGCCACAACGGAGCCCGACTTCAGGCGAACGAACTGAACCACGGGTGCCAGGCAGACGCAGGCAACAACCATCATGAACACCCCGGCAACAGGATGGCTGGGGAAATTAAGACCACACAGTATCAGCGGCGCATGCCACAGACCCCAAATGGCACCTATAACGACTGCCGCGAAGAGGAACTTTTTTCCAGCAAATTGCTTTAGCAGATAGCCACGCCATCCTACTTCCTCGCCAAAGGCAAACAGCGCATTGACTGTGGCGCCGGCAATAAAACCGTTGGCCAGCTGAATAAGCAGAAATATAGCTGGCGACAGTGCAGCTCCCTCGGGCAGCATCGAATTGATTTGCGTCAGTGCATCCGTCATCACTGCGCTCTCCATTGTGAAATGCACACCGGGCATAAGACACGCCACACTAACAATAGCTGCAGCCATCAGTACCGGCAAGAGCCAAGCCACTATCCACCAACGATTGAATTTCCAGCGGATACCAATATTGCGCAAGACAGCTTCCTTGTGGATTAGCTGCGAAATAATTGTTGCTATCAGCGGCACAAGCATACACAGCACTGCCACGACTACCCATAAGGGTGACGCTATGGCCGCTCCGCACAACCAGGCACCACCAATCAGCAACCATACGCCAACGTATGAAATTATAGTAAATATCAGACCTTTCTTCATCACGACAATGTATTTCTTGCGGCAAAGATAGCCAAATTCCCCAAAAAGAAAGACTTTTTTTTGGATATTGACAGGGAAAGTCCTAATTTTGCAACCGGTTTTACGCGCAAATGACCTCACACCACAGGTCTGCTAAACGCGCTCGAATGGTGGAATCGGTAGACACGAGGGACTTAAAATCCCTTGCCCCGGAAGGGGCGTGTGGGTTCAAGTCCCACTTCGAGTACACGGCGTAGGCGAGGCACACTGCCATTACTCTGGCAACAGATAAGGCAGGGTGCCTTCGCTTTTACGACAGTATTGCCGTGGGCCAAAATACTGCAATGCTATGACTCTGAACAAATGGCTCATATATATAAAAACGATAATCCGCAGTTGGTAAGTTCACCAGCTGCGGACTGCGTTTTATATTGCCGTAATAGTCAAAGCTTATTTCTTAAAGCCATTCCTCTTAACATAGTTGAGCGGAGTGCGGTCAAACTTCTTAGCAAAGGCGCGACGGAATGTGCTTACTGAGGCAAAGCCACAGTCAGAAGCAAGGTCGCGGATGCTGTGAGTATTCATATAGTTGGGAGTCTGGAATAACTCCTCAGCCTTCTCCAGACGCAGTTGGTTAACATAGTCGTTGAATTTGCAACCCTTCACCTCGTTAATCATACGCGAAGCATAGGTGCGATTGGTAACGAGAGCTGCAGCAATCTCCTTAAGAGAGATGTCCTTGCGCAAATAGAACTTTGTCTTTTTTGCCAGGTCATCGAGTCTCTGCTCAAGGCGACGGTTCAATTCTGCCTTTTCCAGTCCGAAAGGTAATGCATTAGGTCTTTTCATAATTCTTGCAATATTTGTTTTTTATTTATGATTTAACAGATTTTCTTATTCGGTTCGGCATTATTGCTCATTTTCCAATCGCAAAGTTAAAATAAATATTCTAAACCTACGCTTTTTTTTGCCTTTTTTATGGTATTTCACCACTTTTTTTATGCGTATCAGAGGGCAAAAGGTGCAATATTCAAATTGTTGACATATTATGCCGATACATTTTCGCAATATTTCCACTACCGCTATCAGCCAGCATAGTTAACCGGTCCAAATCACTCACAACGCCAATTTCGTCTTTCGTAAGCAGATTGACTCGCTGTAGAAAAGACTTTGCAGCCTATTGTTCAGTTGCGTCAACATTACGCGCGCGAACATTATTTATATATATAAAAACTAAAAAAGACAGCGCTCTTGCATATTGATGCAATGGGCACTGTATCATGAGGAGGATAAGATGTGACGGACCTACCGGGCAGTGTGGCGCCACAGACGCAGGGCCTCATTCTCGGCCCGCTCCATAACAGCACGCTGGCCAGGACCTTTGTCATCAATGCCGCAGAGATGGAGCACACCGTGCACGATGACACGATGCAGTTCTTCCTCGTACTCGGTGTGCTGCTGCACAGCATTGCTGCTAACCGTGTCGAGACTGATAAATATATCACCGTTGATTACCGAACCCTCGGTATAGTCAAAAGTGATAATGTCTGTATAATAATCATGGGAAAGGTACTGGCGGTTGACCTCAATGATTTTGTCATCATTGCAGAACACGTACCCCACCTCGCCGATGGTGTAACCGTGGAGAGCAGCCACAGAGCGCAGCCACCGCGTGGTATCGCGGCGGCGAATCTTAGGGAACGCTATGCCTTCGGAGTTGTATGTTATCATTTTATGTATCTGACTGTTTAATCGTTTAACCATCTGACGGCTGTGCGCGTACCTGCAAGATTACATGACGGCTGCCAGTCAAGACAGTCTATTCAAACAAATCGGGATTGGTATCGAAGAGCGATGGCTGCTGACTTCCGCCCAAACCAAAACGACTGCGGCCCAGATGCTGATAAGCCAAGTCAGTGGCTTCGCGGCCACGTGGTGTGCGCTTGACAAATCCCTCCATGATGAGGAAAGGCTCATAGACTTCCTCCACAGTGCCCTGGTCCTCGCCAATGGCTGTGGCTATGGTTGTAAGGCCTACGGGACCTCCGCCAAACTTGTCTATAATGGTGGTGAGGATACGATTGTCTATTTCGTCCAGGCCAAAGGCGTCGATATTGAGGGCCTCCAGCGCCAAGTGGGCTATCCCGAGGTCAATACGCCCATTGCCCTTAACCTGAGCAAAATCTCTCACTCGGCGCAGCAAGGCATTGGCTATACGCGGTGTGCCGCGCGAGCGGCTGGCTATCTCGCCGGCAGCGTCAGCATCGATGTCCACCTGCAGGATAGAGGCCGAACGGGTAATGATGCTCTTGAGCGTAGCGGCGTCATAGTACTCCAAGTGCAGATTGATGCCGAAACGGGCCCTGAGCGGTGCAGTGAGCAGTCCGCTGCGGGTGGTAGCTCCCACCAGGGTAAACGGATTGAGGTCTATCTGGATAGAGCGTGCCGAGGGCCCCTTGTCAATCATTATATCGATGCGGTAGTCCTCCATGGCGGAGTATAGGTATTCCTCCACAATGGGGGATAGACGATGAATCTCGTCAATAAAAAGCACATCGTGGGACTCTAGCGAGGTAAGGAGGCCAGCGAGGTCACCGGGCTTGTCAAGCACAGGCCCAGAGGTTATCTTAAAGCCCACGCCGAGTTCATTGGCGATGATATTGCTCAAGGTGGTCTTACCCAGGCCCGGAGGTCCGTGAAGCAGAGTATGATCTAACGGCTCGCCGCGATACTTGGCAGCCTCCACAAAGACCTTGAGATTGTCCACCACCTTATTCTGGCCGTGGAAATCGTCAAAACTAAGCGGACGGAGCGCATTCTCATAATCCTTATCGGTGATTGCGCCAGTCTGCTGGGCTCTTATGTCAAAGGTATCGTCCATCGTAGTTGTTTTTATAGTAGCTATAGTGCCTGTACTTTTTATATTATTCCTTTTCCTCCTCGTTGGCCAACAGTTCCAATGCCCGTCTTACGGCGGCGTCCTCCTCGTTCATAATGACATAATACTCATTGGTATCCCAGAGGTCACGGGCCAGGAGTGCCTTGAGCTGTATGCGCAGTCTCTTGGCTGTGTTCTCTTGCTCCTCGTTATTAGCAGGGTGCACATCAGCCTTGACGCCACGACTCATGATGGTGTCAACCAGCTCTCGGGGAATCTCAAAGTCCTGCTTGAAACTGTCAAAGCCATCAAACTTGGCCGCCAACTCGCTGCGGTGTTTGTCATACCACTCCATATAGGAATTGATGATGATATTCTTACGGGCCAGCGCACGATAATGTTTGGTATAGACCATGGTATCGAGGGGCACGAAGATATCGGGCATGATTCCGCCGCCGCCATATACTACGCGGTGCTTCTTGAGGGTATAGCACTTCAGTGAGTCGGCAAAATGTATGCTATCCTGGTGCATCAGTTCGCCGTTGTTGTAGCGGTTGAGCATATCGGAGTCGTAATCCTTCTTCTGTCCCTTGACGTAGGGTTTCTGTATGCAGCGTCCAGAGGGTGTGTAGTAGTGCGACACTGTGAGGCGTACCATGCTGCCATCAGGCAGTTCTATGGGTCTCTGCACCAGGCCCTTGCCGAAAGTACGGCGACCGATGATAATGCCGCGGTCATTGTCCTGCACGGCTCCGCTGACAATCTCCGCCGAGGAAGCAGTATATTCATCCACCAACACGATGAGTCGGCCTTTCTCAAAGGAGCCCTTGCCCGTAGCCACATGGCGCTGTTTAGGCACTGACCGTCCATCGGTATAGACCACCAGATCGCCCTTGTCCAGAAACTCGCTGGACACGGCATAGGCTGCCTCAAGGTAGCCACCGCCATTAGTCTGCAGGTCAAGGATGAGGCTCTTCATGCCCTGCTTCTTGAGTTTCTTGATAGCCTCGTGCAGCTCATCCTTGGTACTCACGGCAAAATTCTCGAGGCGAATGAGGCCGACCTCAGGCCTTATCATATAGGCGGCGTCAAGCGAATGGAGGGGAATCTTGTCGCGCACCAGGCGGAAGTAGAGCGTCTCCTCCACCCCACGGCGCTTCACTCCAACCACCACTACGGAGCCCTTAGGTCCCCTGAGGCGCTTCATCATCTGCTCGCGGGTGAGCTTGACACCTGCAAAAACCGAGTCGTTTACCAATATTATGCGGTCGCCGGCCAGGATGCCGGCCTTCTCTGACGGCCCCTTCGACACGGGCTGGATAACCACCAATGTATCGTTGAGAATATTAAACTGCACGCCGATGCCCTCAAAATTGCTGTTGAGCGGCTCGGTAAAGCGCTTGGTCTCCTCGGCGTTGGAGTAGCTGGAGTGGGGATCGAGCTGCGAGAGCATGCCCTTGATAGCTTCGTCGGCCAATTTGGTTGTGTTGACGGTGTCGATATACAGTCCCTTGATGGCCATGAGCGTTGCGCCCATCTTCTGCACAGCCATGTTGAGCTCAGCCCGCTCGTGCAGGGTCTGGCCGACAGCCGTCAGCTGCGCCACAGCCAACAATATAAATAATGTAAGTATCTTCTTCATCTTATTTCAATGTCTTTAGGGCAGAAATTCGGAGACATCCCTGCCGTAATGCTGGAGTTCGCGCACGATGCTCGAACTGATGGCGGCAAGCTGCGGGCGGCAGAACAGCACCACCGTCTCCACTCCGCTCAACTGATAGTTGACATCGGCGATATCGCGCTCATACTCATAGTCCTTGATGGTGCGCACTCCGCGCAGGATGAAGCCTGCCTGCTGCTGTCGCGCAAAGTCGGTAGTCAGACCCTCGTATGCAACGACAGATACCCTGTCGTCGGCATCGTATAGCCTGCTGATGGCAGCAACACGCTCCTCCACGGTCTGGCATGGCACCTTGCTGTCGTTCACCCCTATGGCAACGACTATGCGATCGAAAATCTCCAAGCCTCGTGCCACGATGTCGGCGTGGCCCTTGGTAAAAGGATCGAAGGTTCCGGGAAAGATTGCTATTCTCATATTAGATGGGAAGTGAAGTAGTTGGGTTGTTTAAGTGGTTAAGCCGATAGCCAGACTCATGTGCCGATAGCATGGCAGCTGTCTATTCATCGTACTCAAAGTCCTCTTCAGGCCTGTCCTCCTCAATCACCAGATTGTTGATGATAAACGTCTGGCGCTCGGGGGTATTCTTACCCATGTAATAGCTCAGCAGGTCCTTCACCTGGTCAGCCTTGTGGAGGCTTACCTGCTCCAGGCGGATGTCAGGGCCTATAAACTCTTTGAACTCATCGGGCGAAATCTCTCCCAGACCTTTAAATCGCGTGATCTGCGGGTCAGGGCCAAGCTCCTGAATGGCATTGACGCGGTCCTCCTCTGAGTAGCAGTAGCGGGTGATATACTCCGAACGCTCATTGCCGCTGCGTTTCTTGAGCAGTGCAGCCCCGGCGGCATCATCGTCAATCTTCTGGTTTTTGCTGGCTGAGCGCACCTTCTTCTTGTTGTTGCGCACACGAAACAGGGGCGTCTGCAGTATATAGACATGGCCCTTCTTGACCAGGTCAGGGAAAAACTGCAGGAAGAAGGTCAGCATCAACAGGCGGATATGCATGCCGTCCACATCGGCATCGGTGGCAATGATGACCTTGTTGTAGCGCAGGCCATCAAGGCCATCCTCAATGTTGAGGGCCGCCTGAAGCAGATTGAACTCCTCGTTCTTATACACCAGCTCCTTGGTCTCTCCAAAACTGTTGAGCGGCTTACCGCGCAGGCTGAAGACAGCCTGGGTCTGTGCATCGCGGCACTTGGTGATGGAGCCACTGGCCGAGAGGCCCTCGGTTATGAATATGGCCGTGTCGAGGCGGGGATCGCTGTCGGGGTCATCATTCTTGCGTTTAGTCTTGGGAGCCGGATCACTATAGTGCACAATGCAGTCACGCAGCTTAGGGTTGTTGATGTTTATCTTCTTTTGCTTCTCCTTGGCGGCCTTCGACACCACGCTGGCCATGGCCTTGCGGTCGCGCTCCGACTCCTGGATCTTCTTCTGTATCTCCTCGGCCGTTTCAGGGTGCATATGGAGATAATTGTCAACATTCTTCTTAATGAAATCGCCCACAAACTTGTTGACGCTCACTCCCGACAGGGGGAAGGGCTTGCCCCTGCTGTCCTTTTCGGGAGCCATGGTCAACGAGCCGAGCTTAATCTTTGTCTGACTCTCAAAAGTAGGCTCAATAACCCTAATGGCAATAGCGGCCACCAGACCGTTGCGGATGTCCACCGGCTCAAAGTTCTTACCCAGATGTTCCTTGATGACCTTGGCAATATGCTCCTTGAAAGCACTCTGGTGGGTACCGCCCTGTGTGGTGTGCTGACCGTTGACGTATGAGTAGTATTCCTCGCCATTCTGGTTAGCATGGGTAAAGGCTATGTCGATGCCCTCGCCCCGCAGGTGCACTATGTCGTAGAGGGCCGTCTCACTCATATTGTCATTAAGCAGGTCCTCCAGTCCGTTGCGGCTCACTATGCGCCTGTTGTTATAGACTATCGACAGCCCCGTGTTGAGGTATGTATAGTTGCGCAGCAGCGTCTCCACGTGCTCGCCGCGGAATCGGAAATTCTTGAACAGCTGCGGGTCAGGCTCAAAATAGATGAATGTGCCGTCCTCCTCCTCGGTGCTACCCTGGCGGTCGTCGGTCAACTTACCCTGCTCGAACGTCACCTCATGAAACTGGCCGTCCCTGTGGCTGCGTGCCACAAACTTGCGGCTCAGCGCGTTGACCGCCTTCAGACCTACGCCGTTGAGGCCCACACTGGCCGTGAAGACCGACGTGTCATACTTGGCACCTGTGTTAAGGCGACTCACTGCATTGAGCAGTCCGCCCAGAGGGATGCCACGGCCGTAGTCGCGCACCATGGCACAGAGGTCATCCTTCACCTCTACCTCTATGCGCTTACCGAAACCTTCGTTAAACTCATCTATACTGTTGTCGATAGTCTCCTTCAGTAGCACATAGATGCCATCCTCGCGATAACTGCCGTCGCCCAGACGGCCGATATACATACCAGGACGACGGCGGATGTGCTCCATGTCTTCAAGGTGCACTATCGACTCGTCGCCATAATTATTTTTCTTCAGGTCTTCTGCCATGTTTCGTTATTTGAAATTTGAAAGGAGCCTCTCCCCAACCCTCGCCAAGGGAGGGAGCTCCAGCTTAAACTCTATAGCCTCTTAGTATAGCAGCGGCGGCGCTTGTGGATGCGGTTCTCCAAATAGTGCCACTGCGACTGGATCTTGTCATTAACCTCCAGCTCGGGGTTAGTCTCGCCCCACTCAAAACCATGCTTGATGTAAATAGGTATCAGGTCAGCAAACATCATAGCGTTGACTCCCTTGCCCTGATACTCAGGCTTGATAGCTATCAGCAGCAGGTCGAGGATAGGCGGGCGCTTGATGAACAGCGCCTTCAGCAAGTGCCACCAGCCAAAGGGCCACAGCCGTCCCTTAGCCTTCTGCAGAGCCCTCGACAGTGAGGCCATAGAAATGCCTACGCCAACCAACTCATTGTCAGAATCCTCCACTAGGGTCACCATGCTCAAGTCGAGAATCGGCAGATACTCGTTGATATAGCGGTCAATCTGGGCCTTAGTCATCTCCGAGTAGCCGAATAGCGGCTTGTAAGCCTCGTTGACCAAGTCGAATATCTTATAGCCCAGCCCCGTGCGGCGTATCTCCCTCACACTGCGCAGCTTGCGCACATGCAGGTTAAGCCTCTGCTGCACAATGCGAGCAATCTTCTCATACTGTTCAGGCAGCCTCTCCGGCACCTTCAGCTTCATCTCCACCCAGTCTATAGCCTTCTCCAGCCCCAACTTCTCCATGTGCTCTGGGTAGTAGGGGTAGTTATAGATGGTGGCCATCGTACTCAACTCATCAAAACCCTCTATCAGCATGCCCTCTGCATCCATGTCCGTAAAGCCCAGCGGGCCCTCCATAGTCGTCATGCCCTTGTCGGCTCCCCACTGCTCAACCGCCTTAAGCAAGGCGCGGCTCACGTCAAGGTCGTCAATGAAGTCTATCCAACCAAAGCGCACCGCTTTCTTGCCCCACGCGGCGTTAGCCTTATGGTTTATAATAGCAGCCACGCGACCCACCACCTTACCGTTCTGATAGGCCAGGAAATACTCCGCCTCACAAAACTCAAATGCAGGATTGCGCTCCCTGCTGAACGTCTTGAGGATATCCGAATAGAGGTCGGGCACCGAGTAGGGGTTATCCTTATAAAGCTTATAGTTAAAACGCGCAAACCTCCTCAGTTCGCGAGGAGAGCTTACCTTATGAATAGTCGTCATCATAGTCTTTTTACAATCAACACTTAGTTTATATTAGATTTAAAGTTCGAGAGTTCAAGAGCAGCGCAAACATGTTAGTTCGAGAAACGAATCCTTCGCGAGGAAATCACCATAAATTTCTAGTAATTTATTTCTGTGCCTACTTCCTGAGCCGGCAACTTTCGTACTCTTAACTCATTCTCTAAAATTAATTACAAAAATACACATTCTTGCCGACATAACCGCACTATCAACCCTAAAAAAAGAAAAACCGACATCAAGTAAGCAGAAAACGCAACACTTTTTGCTGTTACAATTGCAATGTTTCAGAGTAATATCAAACGCTAACACGCAACATTTACAACAACAATAATGCCGGTAACGCAGATTTTATGACAAACTTAGGATTGAATGACTCTGACACCTGCAGGACATTAAACTTTACGCCTCTCGAACCCTGCCGCTACGCTCCCAAACTCCCGATTTTCAATTTTCGATTTTCAATTTTCTTATAAAAAACAGGGAAAATCTTGGTAGGTATTAAATAATGTTGTAATTTTGTTTAGAATTATGAAAAAGACAAGAGAGAGTCTCTCTCACCCCTCCCCAGGGAGGGAGCCTTGGTGCCAGTGGCCCCGTCCTGACGGAGGGACAAAGTAGAGGACTCTGGTTCGGACTCTATAACTCTTAAACTATTCAATTTATACATAAAAAACCTTTAACGCAATGAAAAAGTTTAGATTTATCATCTCCCTGGCAGCCATGCTGGTTAGCGCTGCCGCAATGAATGCTCAGGAGAGGCCCACTACCAACACTGACGGCTCACACTGGTTTGTGGGCGTGCAGGGCGGTGCCTCATCAACTCTGACCAACTACAGCCCCTTCAAACTCATCACGCCGGTTGGCTCTGTCTATGTGGGCGGATTCTATAACAGCGTGGTCGGCGGCAGGCTACATTTCTCCGGCTTCCAGTCAAAGGGCGCCTTCCCCGACGTGGCGACTGACCTGGGCAAGAGGGATCTGAAATATAAAAACCGCTTCTATGATGCCAACCTCGACCTGCTGGTTAACCTAACTAACCTTTTCAGCAAGGAGAAGGAGCACTGTCTCAACCTTATCTTGGTAGGCGGCGTAGGTCTCAATTACTCATGGCACAACAAGGAAGTCAACGGCCTTATCAACCAATATAGCCTGCACAACCAGGCACCTGAGAGCTGGGCCAGCGACCGCCTGACTCACAACGTGCGTCTCGGCCTAATGCTGGAGGCAAACATTAGCAAGCACTTTGCCATCAACCTGGAGGCTGATGCCAACAACGCTCACGACCGCTTCAACTCGAAGAAGAGCAACAGCGATGACTGGCGCCTGACGGCCCAGGTGGGCGTGGCCTATAAGTTTGGTTTCAAGAAAAAGGCTGAGCCTGTGGTAGTGCCCCCGGCACCTAAGCCAGTGGTAACCCCAGCACCTGCGCCCAAACCCGCACCGGCATCCGTGGTAGAGCCCAAGCCCGAACCCAAGCCCGAGCCCAAGCCCACCCCGGCAATAAAGAGCATAGACGAGAATATCTTCTACAGCATCCGCTCATCGAAGATCAACCCCTCCGAGTACGGCAAGATTGAGCGCGTGGCCAACTTCCTAAAGGAGAACCCCAAGGCTAATGTAACCATCACCGGCTATGCCGACGTGCAGACCGGCAATCCTAAGATTAATATGAAGTACTCGCAGGAGCGCGCAGAAGCTCTCAAGAAATATATCACCAGCAAGTACGGCATCGACCCCTCCCGCATCCAGACCGATGCCAAGGGTGACACCGTGCAGCCCTTCGACGAGGCCGTGAAGAACCGCGTCTCGATTGTCAGCGGCAAATATTCCGTCATGGAGTAAAACTGAATCAGAATTGAGAATTGAAAGTTAGATAGTCATATTTCTGATTATTTTCCGGTAATTTCCTTCAGTCCGTTTCCTCCGGACTTGGTGAATTTTCAATTTTCAATTCTCAATTTTCAAAAAACCATCGTGGCGAACATTTTGGCGATAAGATTCTCTGCTCTTGGCGACGTGGCAATGACTATTGCCGCCCTGAAATCGTTTGCCGACCAGTATCCCGACAACCGCATCACGCTGCTCAGCCGCCCAGTGGCCGGGCTGCTGATGGAAGGGCTGCCCCCTAACGTCGGACTACGCACGGTCAACCTCAACGAATACAAGGGACTGGGCGGACTGCGTCGGCTGAGCCGCGAACTGATGAAGGAGGGCTATGACGTGCTGGTCGATTGGCACGACGTGCTACGCAGCAAGGTTATACGCTTTTTCTTCCGCAAGGCTGGACGCAGGGTGGCTGTCATTGACAAAGGACGCAAGGAGCGC
Source organism: uncultured Bacteroidales bacterium (assembly GCA_902788275.1). GTDB lineage: Bacteria > Bacteroidota > Bacteroidia > Bacteroidales > Bacteroidaceae > UBA6382. The sequence continues at coordinate 23,931 of CADAJV010000007.1, forward strand.
AGGGCTCTCACCCGCCAAAAAGACAAGGTGCTGACACCGCTCACCCCTTCGCCCGAACGATATGCCATGGCCTTAAAGGATGCTGGTTTTCCTATTGTACTGAAACCCTACCGTATGTTTGGCGATGTCAAGGCCGACATTACTGACCTGACTGACATCACAGGCCCCAAAGGCACAGACCGTTGGGTGGGCATAGCCCCCTTTGCCGCCCACGTAGGCAAGATTTACCCGCTCGGCCTGATGGAGCAGGTGATAGCAGGGCTGCAGGGCGTACGCATCTTCCTCTTCGGCAGTGGCAGCACCGAGCGAGCGTGGTGTGAGCAGATGGAGGCCTCCCACGGCAACGTCACCTCGCTCATCGGCAAGAGCAACCTGGCCAAGGAGCTGCGATTGATAAGCAACATGGACCTGATGATTACCATGGACTCTGCCAACATGCACCTCAGCGCCCTGGCTGGCACCAAGACCCTCTCCATATGGGGAGCCACCCACCCCCTGGCCGGATTTGGCGGCATGCAGGTGGAGGGCAGCGTGCAAGTGCAGCAGCAGATGGACTGCCGCCCATGCTCCATCTTCGGCAACAAGAGATGTCAATACAACGACTACCGCTGCCTCAACGGCATAACTCCTCACTGCATTGTCCAAGCGGCGATGAAGTGCTTAGACCTAAACCGGCGATGATAAAATATAAAATAACGTACTCTGCATTCTACCTCCTCTCGCTACTGCCGATGAGAGTACACTATGTGTTCTCCGACATAATGTTCCCCCTTATATATTATATAATAAGGTATAGGCGCAAAGTGGTAAGGAAGAACCTCGTCAACAGCTTCCCCGAGAAGAGCCTCAAGGAGATTAAACACATTGAGCGCAAGTTCTACCGCTTCTTCTGCGACTACTTCGTGGAGAACATCAAGTCCCTGAGTATCAAGAAGGAAAACATGATGAGGCGCATGACATTTGGAGGCATGGAGAATGTAGCCAAGTCGTTTGAAAAGAATCAGTTTATCATCCTTTACTTGGGCCACTTCTGCAACTGGGAACTCATCGCCTCGCTGAACTGGTGGTTGCCCGAGGGTGCAGGCTGTGCACAGCTCTATACCAAGCTGCACAGCGATACGATGGACCGTCTGTTCTATACCATACGCTCACGCTACGGCGGCGAGAACATCAACAAAAAGGACGCCCTGCGCCGCATCATGGCCTTCAAGCAGTCGGGGCAGAAGAAGCTTATCGGCTTCGTCTCCGACCAGGCTCCCAAGCGCGGCAACATCCACCTATGGGTGGACTTCCTGCATCAGGACACACCTGTATTCACCGGCGCCGAGCGCATAGCCAAGAAGGTGGGAGCCTCAGTTTACTACTCCAAAGTCCACCGCGTCAAGCGTGGATACTACCACTGCGAAATGATTAAAATCACCGATGACGTGAGCAAGTTTGGAGAGCATGAGCTCACCCGCCACTACATGAAGATGCTGGAGGATGACATCAAGCAGGAGCCCTACCGATGGCTGTGGAGCCACAACCGATGGAAACGGCAGCGCACCTCATCCGGCGAAATAATTACGATATAAATGAAAAAGACTCTTTTCACATACATAGCCGCCATGATCTGCCTTGCCACCGCAATGGCCCAGAGGCAGAAACCCGTAACGGCACGGGTGATGACCTTCAACATCCGCACCGAGACCAATGTGGACGGGTGCAACAACTGGGAACTGCGCTATCAGCCGGTAGGCACCTTTGTCAACAAGAGCAAGGCCGATATCATTGGTATGCAAGAGGTACAGCACAGGCAGCTGACCGACCTCTGCGGCATACTGACCGACTATAGCTATGTGGGCGTAGCACGTGACGATGGAAGACAGAGGGGCGAATATAACCCCATCTTCTATCGCAAGGAGCGCTTCAACCTGCTGCGCAACGGCACCTTCTGGCTCTCTCCTACCCCGACAGAGCCGTCATACGGATGGGGGGCCGCATGCCGTCGCATAGCCACCTGGGCCATACTGCAAGACAAGGCCACAATGAAGAGTGTCATTGTGCTCAACACCCACCTTGACCACATAAGCGAAGAGGCACGAGCCAATGGCGCAGCACTGATCAAGGAGCGACTGAGCCGCATGAACAATGAGCTGCCTGTCATAATAACCGGCGACATGAACAGCGATGACAACAGCACCGCCTACTCCAAGTTCGCCACGGCAATGTTTGCCATGCAGGATGCCGCCAAGGCAGCCAAGCGCAAGAAAGGGCCCGACTATACCTTCCACGCCTTCGGCAAGTTGCCGCAGGACAAGCGCACCAAGATTGACCATATCTTCCTCTCACCGCAGATAATGGTAAAGAAATTCACCAATCACGACGGCGCCCTTGGCAACGGCCGATACCTGTCAGACCATAGCGCCATGATTGCAGACATTGTTTACTGAATTGGCGAAAATATACTGCTTTTTGCATTTTCCACACCCCATATTACTTAGTCCTTGCAAAAAAAACATTACTTTTGCAGGCACAACGAAAAACAAAACCTTATAAATAACAATAAAATGAAAAAAATCCTCATTATCGGCGCCACCGGCCAGATTGGCTCTGAGCTTACGATGACGCTCCGCAGTATCTACGGCGGCCAGAATGTAGTAGCTGGTTACATCATTGGTGCAGAGCCCAAGGGCGAACTCCTGGAGAGCGGCCCCGCCGAGGTCTGCGACGTTACCGATGCCAACGCCATTAGTGCAGTCGTCAAGAAGTATGGCATCGACACAATCTATAACCTCGCCGCACTGCTATCAGTAGTAGCCGAAGGCAAACCCAAGCTGGCATGGAAGATTGGTATCGATGGCCTGTGGAATGTGCTGGAGGTGGCTCGCGAAAACGGCTGCGCCGTCTTTACCCCGAGCTCCATCGGCTCCTTCGGCCCCACCACTCCACACGTAATGACTCCGCAGGACACCATCCAGCGCCCACGCACCATGTACGGCGTAACCAAGGTCACCACCGAGTTGTTGAGCGACTACTACTACCTCAAGTATGGCGTTGACACCAGGGCTGTGCGATTCCCCGGCGTAATCTCCAACGTCACTCCTCCGGGCGGCGGCACCACAGACTATGCTGTGGACATCTACTACTATGCAGTGAGAGGCGAGAAGTTTACATGCCCCATCAAGGAGGGAACACTCATGGACATGATTTACATGCCCGATGCCCTGAAGGCTGCCATCGACATCATGGAGGCTGACCCCAGCCGACTAATACACCGCAACGCCTTCAACATCGCATCAATGAGCTTCGCACCCGAGACCATCTATGCCTCCATCAAGAAGTATAAGCCAGACTTCGAAATGGTATATGACGTTGACCCGCTGAAGCAGAGCATTGCCGACTCATGGCCCGACTGCATGGATGACTCCTGCGCCCGCAACGAGTGGGACTGGAAGCCCGTCTATGACCTTGATGGCATGACACGCGACATGCTGGAGAAATTGCCAGCAAGAATACTTAGATAAAATAAGTCACAGTCTTTTAGGGAGCTCTCGGAGGACCCCCACCATACTCTGAGAACTCCTTATTTTTTACACCTATGAAAATGGGAAAAAACAAACCTGGCACCATCTGCGTACAAGGCGGCTGGCAGCCCAAGAACGGCGAGCCGCGCCAAGTACCCATCTACCAAAGCACAACCTTCAAGTACGATGACAGCGACCAAATGGCCCGCTTGTTTGACCTAAAGGAAAGCGGCTATTTCTACACCCGACTTGCTAACCCCACCAATGACGCCGTAGCCATGAAAGTGGCACAGCTGGAGGGCGGAGTGGCAGCCATGCTTACCAGCAGCGGTCAGGCAGCCAACTTCTTTGCCGTCTTTAATATCTGCGAGGCCGGCGACCATATCGTGTCGGCCAACACCATCTACGGAGGCACCTACAACCTCTTCGGAGTAACACTGCCCAAGATGGGCATAGAGTGTACCTTCGTCAACCCCGATGCCAGCGACGAGGAGATAAAAGCGGCCTTCCGCCCCAACACCAAGTGCCTTTTCGGAGAGACTATTTCTAACCCCGGCGGCAATGTGTTTGACATTGAGCGTTTTGCCAATATTGCACATGCCCACGGCGTGCCCCTCATTGTTGACAATACGTTTGCTACACCCGTCAACTGCCGCCCATTTGAGTGGGGAGCCGACATCGTCACTCACAGCACAACCAAATATATGGACGGACATGGCACCGCAGTGGGTGGGTGCATAGTGGACAGCGGCAACTTCGACTGGATGGCCCATGCCGACAAATTCCCCGGCCTCTGCACCCCCGACGAAAGCTACCACGGACTTACCTATGCCACCGCCTTCGGCAAGATGGCCTACATAACCAAGGCCACTGCCCAGCTGATGCGCGACCTCGGCTCAATCCAGAGTCCGCAGAACGCTTTCCTGCTCAACATGGGGCTTGAGTCGCTCCACGTAAGAATGCAGCGCCACTGCGAGAATGCCCAGCGCATAGCAGAATTCCTACACGATGACCCACGCGTAGGATGGATTAACTTTGCCGGACTGCCCGACAACAAATATTATCCGCTGGCACAGAAATACCTGCCCCATGGCGGATGCGGCGTAATAGCCTTCGGTCTCAAGGGAAGCCGCGAGGAGGCCATCCGCTTCATGGATTCACTCAAGCTGATAAGCATCGTCACCCACGTGGCCGATGCCAAGACCTGCGTGCTTCATCCAGCCAGCCACACCCACCGCCAGCTGAGCGATGAGCAACTGCGAGAAGCCGGCATTGCCCCTGACCTCATACGTCTCAGCGTGGGACTGGAAGACGCCGATGACCTGCTGGCCGACATCCGCCAGGCCCTGGATGCCGCCGACATCAAGCAGGCATAGCATAAACGCTTAACACAAAGAAAAAAAATCCCCGACTCACACTTACTGCAAGTCGGGGATTTTTATTTCCTGGTATCAGCCGCTGAAATTTAGAACGGCAAATCCTCTGTCACATCACCAGCCATCAACGGGTCTGCTGAAGGAGGCACCGAATCAGGCGAAACCGTAGCTGCGCCACCCATTGACGAGGGTGGGGGCAACGGCTGCCCTACACCTATGGGTGCATCGGCGACAGAATCAACCTGCGGCTGAGGGGGAGTAATGCGAACCACTCGCCATGCCCTTACTGAATTATAGTAACGACCATTATATTCACGGGCATCGAGGTCTATATCCACGGCAAGGTCGTCACCTTCCTTGATATTAAACTGCTGCAAACGGTCGGCACCCCACACAGAGAAAAGGCAACGACGAGGGTATGGCTGATCATAGGATTCCAGCAGAAAGTCCTGCGCCATCCATGAGCCACGGTCATTCTGACCAGAGCGCGGCTCGAATGTCCTAATTATTTTTCCTTGAATAGTTGGCATAGTTGTTTTAGTTAGAAGTTAGAAATAAAGATTTTACTTCTCCCACGGCAGGGCATTGTCTGCTTCTGAAGCCTGAGGTTCGGCAGGAGGCGGCAGCGGTGCGCCTATTGGCGGCACCCCAGGCTGGGCAGCAGGCTGCGTAGCATCCACAGGCACTGCATTGACAGCCCTGAAGTCATTGTACCAACGATCTTGATACTCATGGGCGTCTATTGAGAGCGTAACACGCACCCTCTGGCCTACCTGCAAGTTAAACATCGCAATATTGCCATCGGCAACGGTAAAGAGGCAACGTCTGGGATACTGTCCAGGAGTCTCTATCACATAGTCTTGACGCTGCCAGGTGTTGCCCGTACGCGAGCTGGTACCCGTGCGTAATTCTAATACTTTGGTAATAGTACCTTCTATTTCTATCTGCATATCTTAAAAAACGATTGTTATTTGATTTTATGCTGCGAAGATACTAATTTTTATCTTAACGGCAACAGAATGCACGTACTTTTTTGTGGAAGACAATAGAAAAAAGAGATTTTTACAATCCACTTTTATAACACTCTATACTCGCAAAAAAATATTTTTCCTTATTTATATAAGGAGTTTAGAAAAAAAGGCGTACCTTTGTAGCAGAGAAAAAACACCTAGCATTATGAGATACACCGTTAACAGCGCAGAGCTTTACAGCCATCTGCAGAATTTAGACAAGGTCATCCTTGCGAAGAACACAGTTCCAATCCTTTCGTGCGTGCTTTTTGAGATTAAGGACTCCACCCTCAACATGCGCGCCACCGACAAGGAGATAACCCTTACCAGCAGTCTGCAGCTCGTGGAGTCGGGCGGCGACAGCAGCTTTGCCATCAACGCTAAGCGCATCCTCGATATCCTGAAGGTCATTCCAGAGCAGCCCATCACGCTCGACGTAAACACTTCCAGCCTTCAGATTGACTTAAAGTATCTGAACGGACACATGGTATTCCAGGGAGAGAATGCCGATGAATTTCCGCAGCTCAAGGCCCAGGAGAACGAGACCAGCTCTTTCCCTGTAGCTGCCAATGCGCTGAGCCAAGGTCTGGCTAACGCTGTCGTTGCCACAGCCAGCGATGACGCACGAATTGCCATGCAGGGCATCTTCTTTGACATCACTCCAGGCGAATTTGCCATCGTGGCAAGCGACGGCCGTAAGCTCGTTCGCTCTCTTATCAACTGCGACACCAACAATGTAACCGCCAGTTTTATTCTCCCCCAGAAGCCCGTCAGCATTATCCGCGCCGTGGTTGACAAGGCTCTTGACGACATCAAAATCAGCACCTATGCCGAGGGCAACGCCACCTTTGACATGGGCGACTATGTGATGCACTGCCGCCTTATAACCGAGGCATATCCAAACTACAAGAAGGTTATTCCACAAAACAACGACCGCATCGCCACCCTTGACCGCGAAGGCCTCATAGGTGCCCTGCGCCGCGTGATGGTGGGTGCCGACCACGCCACCTGTTTGGTAAAGATGCAGTTTGAAGCCGACAAGCTCACCCTTACCGCCGAGAACAACAACTACGCACAGTCAGCCGAGGAACACATCATCTGCCAGTACGAGGGCATGCCCATCAAGATTGGATTCCAGGGCAACTTCCTTATGGACCTGCTGGGCCGCCTAAGTACCGAGGAGGTAATCATACAGCTCTCCGACCCCAGCCGCGCCGGTCTAATTCTGCCTTCCAAGCAGGAAGAAAACTTTAACATCCTCATGCTGCTCATGCCGCTGCTTATCACCAACTAATGAAACTGAACCTTAGCAAACCCCTGGTCATATTTGACCTCGAGACAACAGGAGTAAGTATCACCCACGACCGAATCGTGGAGATATCCTACATAATCGTAGAGCCTAACGGCAACGAGCACTCCGAAACACTTCGCATCAACCCCGGCATCCACATCCCCGAAGAAGCCTCCAAAGTTCACGGCATCTATGACGACGACGTGAAGGATTGCCCCACCTTCAAGGATGTGGCTCAGACGTTGGCCAACAAATTCAAAGGTTGCGACTATGCTGGATTCAACTCCAATCACTTCGATCTACCGCTATTGGCAGAGGAGATGATTAGAGCCGGAGTGTCGCTTGACCTTGCCAACGCTCGCTTTGTGGACGTGCAGACCATCTTCCACAAGATGGAACAACGTACACTGGTAGCCGCCTACAAGTTCTACTGCCACAAAGACCTGGAAGGAGCTCACGCTGCCGCCAACGATACCCGAGCCACCTACGAGGTGCTGCAGGCGCAGCTGGACCATTACGGCGACAGCCTGAAAAACGACATTGCCTGGCTGGCCGAATTTTCGCGCAACAACCGCAATGCTGACCTGGCAGGACGTCTGGTTTATGATGATCAAAACGAGATAGTCTTCAACTTTGGCAAATACAAAGGAATGCGTGTCAACGATGTCCTCCAAAAGGATCTCGGCTATTTCGGATGGATTATGCAGGGCGATTTTGCAGAAAGCACCAAGAAGGTGCTGACACAGCTCAAACTCAATGCCAGCAATATCGCCAAGAACAACTCTGCAAAGCCAAAGGACACCCTATTCTAACATTGCAAGTGTTTCACTCCTTATAAAGCACGCGTTTATGAGTCTCTGTGGCAAGCACATAGTTCTGGGCATAACAGGCAGCATCGCCGCCTATAAGGCATGTACGCTAATCAGGCTGCTCATTAAGGCTGGCGCCGAGGTGCAGGTGGTCATCACACCCGCAGGCAAAGAGTTTATCACGCCCGTCACACTCTCAGCCCTTACATCAAAGCCCGTTATCAGCGAGTTCTTTGCCCAGCACGACGGTAGCTGGCATAGCCATGTGGACCTCGGCCTGTGGGCCGATGCCATGATTGTGGCTCCCGCCACAGCCAGCACCATCGGCAAAATGGCTAACGGCATAGCCGACAACATGCTAATTACTACCTACCTCTCCATGAAGGCTCCCGTGTTCGTGGCTCCGGCAATGGATCTTGATATGTTTGCCCATCCCTCCACTCAGCACAATATGGACACCCTCCGCTCCTACGGCAACACCATCATTGAGCCTGCCGAGGGCGAACTGGCCAGCCACCTCATTGGCAAAGGGCGCATGGAAGAGCCGGAAAAGATTTTCCGCGTACTTGAGGATTTTTTCAGCGTAGGCCAACCTCTGGCAGGAAAGACTGTACTGATTACTGCCGGCCCCACTTACGAAAAGATTGACCCCGTACGTTTTATTGGCAACTACTCCAGCGGCAAGATGGGCTATGCCATAGCCCGCAGGTGCGCAGAATGCGGTGCCAGAGTGGAGCTCATCAGCGGCCCTACCCATCTCAGCATCAGCCACACGCTCATCAACTTAACCCGTGTTGAGAGCGCCCAGGAGATGTATCGCCATGCAACGGAGAAATTCCCTGCCTGCGATGCAGCCATCCTCAGCGCTGCCGTAGCAGACTTTACCCCCGACTCCAAGGCCGACTCGAAGATCAAGCGCGAGAAAGGCGAGCAGACCCTGATACTGAAGCCTACTCACGATATCGCGGCAGCCCTCGGCCGAATGAAAACAGCAAGTCAGAAACTGGTAGGTTTTGCCCTCGAGACTGACAACGAGCAAACCAACGCCGAGCACAAACTGGAGAAGAAAAATCTCGATTTCATCGTACTCAATTCGCTGCGCGACAAGGGTGCAGGTTTCAATTATGACACCAATAAGATCTGCATAATCAGCCGTAGCGGACAGGTAAAGGAATTTCCCCTCAAGCCCAAGACCGAAGTGGCCGTTGACATTGTTACAGAACTGCAGCACCTCTGGCAAGCAGACTGACAACACATTCGTTCCTACCATGAGAATCATACAGAAGATAGTCGCACTGATGATGACATTGCTCCCCATAGGCCACGCTGTTGCCCAGGAGCTCAATGCCACTGTGGAGATCAACACCTCGCGCATTGACGGAACCAATAAGAGTGTCTTTGACAATCTCAAGGAGTCAGTCACGGCCTTTCTCAATGAGCGCCACTGGACCAACCTCCAGTTCAACAACAACGAGCGAATCAAGTGCGGCTTCACCATCATCCTTAACAAATACAACAGCGATACCGGATTAGCCTCGGGCGAAGGATACATAAGCATTCAGCGCCCCGTCTATGGCTCAACCTACAACACTGTTACCTTCAGCCGCAAAGACAAAGACTTCAACTTCAACTACCACGAGTTCGACCAGCTGGACTTCAGCGATGAGAATGTGCAAAACTCCCTTACCGCCCTGCTGGCCTTCTACGCCTATTTCATCATTGGCATTGATCTCGACACGATGGCTCCCCTTGGTGGCACCGAGATTCTGGATAAGGCCATGTCTGTGGTCAATAATTCACAGAACTTCAATGTAAAGGGCTGGAAGTCCTTTGATGACTCCAGCAATCGCTTTGCCCTCATCAACGACTATCTAGAGGAAAAGTTTGCATCCTTCCGCCAACTGCAGTATAAATACCACCGCGAAGGTCTCGACAACATGACAGAAAATCCTGACCTCGCACGCACCGCCATAACAGAGTCCATCAATCTTCTCAAGGAGGCACGTGAGAGCAAGCCCCTCAGCTTCTGGCCGCAGTTGTTCACCGAGTATAAGCGTGACGAGCTGGTGGGCATCTACCGCGGTCAAGGCACCGAGAGCACTAAGCAGCCCATCTACGACCTCCTGGTGAAACTCAACGCATCGCAGTCAGCCTACTGGAAGCAGCTGCTCAAATAGCAGCAAAGCATACCCCACGCCATAAAGTTGCCTATGCTCAACAACCTACACATACAGAACTACGCCCTGATAGAAAGTCTCGATATTGATTTTCAATCGGGGTTTTCTGTTATCACAGGTGAGACAGGCGCTGGAAAGAGCATCATTCTCGGCGCCCTCTCCATCCTGCTGGGCAACAGGGCCGACAGCACAGCCATAGCTCCCGCGGCCAGGCGATGCATAGTAGAGGCCACCTTCAGCCAACTGAGCGACAAAGCGGCAGCCTTCTTTCAGAATCACGACCTGGACTTCTACGACAACGAGTGCACCATTCGCCGCGAACTCACCGACTCAGGCAAGAGCCGTGCCTTCATCAACGACACGCCCGTCTCGCTCAGCCAAGTCAAGGAGCTGAGCACCCTGCTTGTTGATGTTCACTCCCAGCATCAGACACTGCTGCTCAACAATGCCGATTTCCAATTGGATGTACTGGATTCCGTAGCCGGCGATGATAAAATTCTTGACGCTTACCACGCAGATTACAGACAGTATATCGACGTCTCTCATAAGTTGCAGCAGCTGGAGCAACAGGCTGAGCAAAGCCGCGAAGCCCTCGACTTCATCCAGTTTCAGCACAACGAGTTGCAGAGCGCCAACCTTGTTGATGGCGAACAGGAGGAGCTGGAGGAAGAGTTGCTAATCCTCGAAAACGCAGAGAGCATCAAGCAAGCCATCTTTGATGCGCAGCACCTTCTGGCCGATATTACGGAAAAAACTCACACTGCCAGCCGCACCATTGACAAGATTGCCAATGTCTTCCAGCCCGCAGTGCAACTGGCCGAGCGCCTCGACAGCTGCGCCATAGAGCTTGACGACATCGACAGCACACTGGCTGCCAATGATACAACCTTCGATCCTCAGCGACTGGAGGAAGTCAACCAGCGCCTTGACACCATCTACTCACTGCAAAAGAAATATCACAAGGCAACCGTCGGCGAGCTCCTGCAACTCCAGGCCGAGCTCTCCGACAAGCTCAACAGCATCATCAACCACGATGACATAGTCCTTGAGAAACGCCGGCTCTGCAAGGAACTGCACGACAAGGCCCTCTCCACCGCCGTCAAGCTGACCGCTATACGCAAGCAGGCTGCTGCCAAGATAGAGCAGGAGCTTATCGCCCGTCTCAAACCTATGGGACTTCCCAACATCAGTTTCGTCGTACAGTTCACCTCCCTTGACGAACTGGCACCCTTCGGCCAGGAGAAAGTATGCTTCCTCTTCAGCTCCAATAAGAGCACCTCGCCACGCAGTCTGGAGAAGATAGCCTCTGGCGGCGAAATCGCCAGAGTAATGCTTTCGCTCAAAGCCATGCTCGCCGCCCACCGGCAGTTGCCCACCATCATCTTCGACGAGATCGACACCGGTGTTTCCGGGCGCATAGCGGACGAGATGGGCTCCGCCATGGAGGGAATATGCAACAGCACCGACAGCAGCAACACTACACAAGTCATCTGCATCACCCACAATCCACAAATTGCCGCCCGCGGCCATCAGCACTACCGCGTCTTCAAGGAGGACACCGTACTCGGAGCCCACACCTATATCGAGCAGCTCGACTCCAATCAGCGCATCCACGAGATTGCCAAGATGCTTTCAGGATCAGATGTGAGCGAAGCCGCCATATCAAACGCCAAAACACTTTTAAAATATGACACGCAAGATTAGCCTACTCCTTATTATAATTATAATGCTCTCCTGCCAGGCCTTCGGCCAGCTCGACAAGAAGGTCGCCCCCTCGCTGGTGAAGATAACGACAGCCAAGGCAGACGGCAGCAGCATTGGCGAAAGCACAGGCTTTGCCTTGACCATAGGTGAAGGCATTGAGATTGTAAGTCCCTACGGCATCCTCAAGAATGCCAGCAAGGCCACCGTAGCCGACAGCAAGGGCAAGACCACCCTCGCCCACCGCATTACCGGGGCCAACGACCTCTACGACGTAGCACGCTTCACCATAGAAAAGGCTGTCATGCCGCCGCTGACCATGGCAGAGCAGAAGCTGACCGCAGGCACCAAGGCAACCATTGTGCAGCCCACCGGCAAGCGCAAGGCCCAGGCCATCGAGGTCAGCATTGACGAAGCCACCGAGCACAGCGGCCTCACCTACTACACCATCCTCCGCCCCGCCGACAAAGCTCTTATCGGATGCCCCCTGCTCAACCAGAGCGGCCAGGTGGTAGGAGTCGTCCAGCGCAGCCCCGACAAAGAGGCTGACAAGACCTTCGCCATTGGCATCGAGTTTACCCAGGCTCTCCAGATTGGCACCATGTCGGCTGCCGACCCCTCGCTGCAGTCCATCTACATCCCCAAGCAGCTGCCCGCCGAGCGCGAGCAGGCCGCCAGCTACCTCTACCTGCTCACCAAGAACACCGAGGACACACTCTCCTATCTTGCCAATTTAGGCGATTTCATCGAGAAATTCCCCGATAATTTCTTCGGATACACAGAGCGCGCCGCATACTACATAGCCACCAGCCAGTATGCCCTTGCCGAGCGCGACTACACTCAGGCCCTTGAGGCCTGCGAGGACAAGGCCGACATACACCACGCCATGAGCGTAGCCCTCTACAACCTCTGCCAGCGCAAGTCCTACAGCCAGTACAAGGACTGGGACCTCAACCGCGCCCTCAGCGAGACCGAACAGGCCTACGCCCTCAACCCCACCCCCCTCTACCTCATGCAGAAAGGCAAGTGCCTCTACGCCCTCAAGCGCTACCGCGAGGCTTACGACACCTACGCCGAGATCAATGCCACGCGCTTCCGCTCGTCTGAAAACCTCTTCTGTCAGTCGCGCGCCCTTGAGATGGACGGCGGCGACAGCACCCAGGTACTCGCCCTGCTCGACAGTGCAGTGGTGCGCTTCAAGCGCCCTCTGCAACCCGATGCCGCGCCCTACATACTCTTCCGCGCCAATCAGCACAACCGCTACGGCTACTACAAGGAGGCCGCCCTCGGCTATCAGGAGTATGAGTCGCTCGTAGGCAGCAACATGCTCAGCGATGTCTTCTTCTATAATAAGGAACAGGTCGAGCTCAAGGCTCGCCTCTACCCCCAGGCGCTCAACGATATTGAGAAAGCCCTGGCCATCAAGCCCAATGAGTACGTCTATCTTATAGAGAAAGCCCTTATCGAGACCCGCACAGGCCATTTTGAAGAAGCCATCTACACAGCTACTCAGGCGCAGAAAGTCGATCCCAACGACCCAGACTCTTACAAACTCATCGGTATCTCCCAGAGCGAGCTGGGCCGCAAGGCCGAGGCACGCCAGAACCTGCAGCGCGCCTATGAGCTCGGCGACCCGCAGGCTCAGGAGTGGCTGAATAGTATGAAATAAACGGTTAGCGTTCAGCGGCTTTGCGACTATGTGACTTTGCGGCTTTGCGACTTTGTGACTTTGCGGCTTTGCGACTATGTGACTTTGCAGCTTTGCGACTATGTGACTTTGCAGCTTTGCGACTATGTGACTTTGCGGCTTTGCGACTATGTGACTTTGCGGCTTTGCGACTTTGCGACTTTGCGACTTTGCGACTATGTGACTTTGCGGCTTTGCGACTTTGCGACTATGTGACTTTGTGACTTTGCGACTATGTGACTTTGTGACTTTGCGACTATGTGACTTTGCAGCTTTGCGGCTTTGCGGCTTTGCGACTTTGCGACTTTGCGACTATGAAGATAGGTACCCTTGACCTCGGCCCACGTCCCGTACTCCTTGCCCCCATGGAGGATGTGACTGATATTGGCTTCCGGCTGCTGTGCAGGCAGATGGGAGCCAGCATGGTCTATAGCGAGTTCGTCAGCAGCGACGCCCTGGTGCGCAACGTCAACAGCACGCTCCAGAAACTCACCGTCAGCCCCGAGGAGCGCCCCGTGGCCATACAGATTTACGGCAAGTATCCCGACGCCATGGCCGAAGCTGCCCGCATAGTAGTTGACACCGCCCATCCCGATGTGCTTGACCTCAACTTTGGGTGCCCCGTCAAGCGCGTGGCCGTCAAGGGTGCTGGTGCCGGCTTGCTGCGCGACATCCCGCTGATGCTGGAGATTGCGCGCCGCGTGGTGGAGGCCGTTGATGTGCCCGTCACCGCCAAGACGCGCCTCGGCTGGGACTGCAACAACATCATCATCGGCGACCTGGCCGAGCAGCTGCAAGACCAGGGCATCCAAGCCCTCACCATCCACGGCCGCACCCGCAGCCAAATGTACACCGGCAATGCCAACTGGGAGCCCATCGCCCAGGTCAAGCGCAATCCGCGCATCCATATACCCATCATCGGCAACGGCGACATCGACAGTGCCGGGAAGGCAGTAGATGCCTTCGACAACCTTGGCGTGGACGCCATCATGGTGGGGCGTGCCACCTTCGGCCGTCCCTGGATATTCAAGGAGATACACGATGCCCTCTTCCCCGACGCCCCCATCGACACCACGGGCATCATCAACAGCCCTCACCCTCCGATGTCAACCGACTGGAAGCTCGACGCCCTCAAGCAGCAGGTGCTCACCAGCATCAGCCATGTCCGCGCCCCCAAGGCTGCCGACGAGCGCGACCGCGAGCACCGTGGCATCCTCCACTCGCGCCGTCACATAGCCAATAGCCCCATCTTCAAGGGCATCCCCAATTTCCGCGAGCGCCGCATAGCCATGCTGCGCGCCGAGACAGCCGACGAGCTCTTCTCACTCATGGAGGAAGCCCGTCCGCTGATACAATAGACTAAAAGACCAAAACCCCCTCTTTAGTAAACCGCACTACCTTACAACAACAACGTGATAAACGCAGGCGACCAATACCTGCTATTATTCTGGGATGGCAAACAGTGGGCAACATGCGGAGAAAAGACCGCCGAATATGAATATCTCTTGTTCGACAATATCCCTGCCAACAGACTCTATTGGCTCCGTGACATAACAAAAGGACAAGAGGAACTGCCTTTCCTCCTCACACCTTCAGGGCAACAGCGATTTATATATCCTGATGTGATACGGGATTAACATAATATGGGCAACGTTCTATTACATACCTGTTTTTAGTGCGCTTTTTGTCGCTGTTAAGTCGCGGTTAGATTTTTTTAGCACGCGATAATATTTTGTAAGGTAGCCCTTAAAGTTGTTAAGGGCTCTTTTTTGCGTGGGAAAAACTGTGGCATGGCTTGAATGGTTTTGGGGAGCTAACAGTAGGGAGGCACTAAAAAGTAGCCGGAAAGTAGCGCGACCTTTCGTGGCATAAACATATTTACCTGTTGATAATGTTGCGATTAAGTTCGCGCTATTTTTTTTGAAAAAGTAGCCTCGTGACAAAGGTCATACATTTGCAACCAAAATTACTGAAAATGAAAAGAAAAACAAAGAAAAGTAACCAAAAGAAAATAAAAGAAGGGGACATAGTCGTAGAATTCTACGCCTATGTCAACAACAACAAAACAACACATGCGCGAGAGATTTTTATGAAAAAAGAAATAATCGCTGGCATTCCTTGAAGAATTCCAGCGGTCATGTTTTCATTTCTCAAAGATAGCAGCTAAAATATCCGCC
The DNA here is from genome assembly GCA_902788275.1 of uncultured Bacteroidales bacterium. Taxonomy (GTDB): domain Bacteria; phylum Bacteroidota; class Bacteroidia; order Bacteroidales; family Bacteroidaceae; genus UBA6382. The sequence continues at coordinate 39,665 of CADAJV010000007.1, forward strand.
AACTTCCCATCAATTGTATAACCAAGCGAACGACGGGCAATGATGGTGCCATCGGGAGCAAAAAGGATCATCTCGGGAATGGCCCTAATATCATAAGTGTCGGTGGCAATCTTCTGCGAGTTGATAATTTGCGGATAGGGTACCTTATCTTCATCTATGGCTTTGAGACTAGCATCCGGTTTGTCCCAACAAGCAATGCCTATGACTTGCAGGCCACGTTTGTGATATTTGTTATATGCTTCAATAATATTTGGTATTTCTGCTCGACAAGAACCACACCATGAGGACCAGAAGTCAACAAGCACATATTGTCCACGACCTACGTAGTCTGACAGACGAGTAGTCTTGCCATCATATTCTACAGCAAAGTCAACAAAATGTGTTCCTATACTTGTATCTGGAGTGGTCGCCATCTTGTTTTTCATCTTTTCAAGGTCTTCTATAAATCTTGGTCGGATACGGTTAAAATTAGGTAATCCATTTTTCAGTTGTGTATATAAATCAACCCATGTGGCGGGTTTTAAATAATATCGCCCGTAATTAAAGAGAAGATCTAAGCCATATAAGTCATTAATGTGACGAGTGATGTATTTCTGGCACACATCAGCTTTTGCGGCGAAAAAGTCTGAGAGCGGTTGCTCGTCTAATTGAACGACATCTTCCATTTCTTGGCGAAAGCCTTTAATATCTTCACAAATAGGTGTACCACTGATAAAGAGACAACCATTTTCCGGATTATTTCCTTCTATATGGGTTGTGCCATCTGCAAGGAAAAGGTCCCACAAAGAAACAGCACTGGAAGGAATGCTGCTGTCTTCGTTGTTTTTTTCACTGACCAAGTTGCACCATGCGATTTCAGGGAGATTTCCTTCTATGGGAATAATCTCCCCTTTTACAACATTTACGGAGTCTATTATCTTATCATACGCCACATCATTAATTTTCAAGGTCCCCGTAAACTCTGGCATACCGATGTTTCCTTCTAAACGATAATGGATTTGTCCTTGCCCTGCTACCGCAAAGAGGGTTAATAGGCTGCCGATGAGGAATTGTTTTTTCATATGACTTGCTATTTATATTTTTGTTCGCAAAGATAGGGGCTATTTCTGACAAAATCGACTCGAAAACAGTTAAATTATGTAAACAACAGGGGGGGGCGCTAAATTATGTTAATCAAGAAGATAAACCATCTGTTTTTCTTAACTTCGCATCAAAATATGGTAAAGAAAAATGATGATGAGATTTTTTCATACGGTTTTACTATTGCTCATATCTATATGTGTTTATGCAAGTGGTGATATACTTGTTGGGCGTATTATTGACAAAGACACAGGAGAACCTATTCCTGATGTTTCATTTTCTGTAGAAGGGAAAAATGCTATGGGAGGAACCGTTACTATGAGATACGCGAACAACAGAACAGACTCTTTAGGAAGATTTAAGATATATACAGTTTTGGGCGAGACAACGATTACCTTTTCATATATAGGTTATCACGATGCCAAATATACGAGGATGGGTGGAGCCGACACTACACATGTTGATATAGGTGACGTTAAGATGCGTATGGATGCGTTACTCTTAAAGTCGGTTACTGTTAAGGCTAAGCGTAAGCAATTTTATATGCGTGGCGATACGGTGATATATGACCCTCAAGCATTCAATTTAAAAAGCGGTGATCGTATTGCAAAACTCATAAGTCGATTGCCTGGTGTTACCGTTGATGAGTTTGGCAGCCTAAGTTGGCTCGGCAATCCAGTCAGGATGATACTTAATGGCAGGGAAAATCCGATTGCATCTACTTTTCTTTCACAAGTAGATGCGGAAGCTGTGGAGAACATTAAAGTCTATAATAAAAGTACTGACAACTGGGGCGATACTTTAGGTGTTAATGAATATTATAAGGTACTTGATGTTCGCATCAAGCCTTCATGGATGGAACGATGGTATGGTGAGACTGGTGTATCTGGTCAGACAAATCGCTACTACGGCATGCTTGGTACAGCTTATAGCTTATCAGACAAAGTACCTATGCAGGTCGGCATAAGCATGAGTGATGGTGACGGGGTATATGATGTCTCACGCTATAGTAAAGAGAGAATTCAGCGCGATAAGACTACCATAGTTCGTTCACAGCAATTACGGGTAGATTACGGTCAACAGCCTGTTATATACACAGGCAAAAAATCTTTACGAGCCAAAGCCTATATTGATCATTCAGACAAGCGCAAACACAGCGAATCTAATTCGGAGGAGTATCTGTCGGATGGCGAGATAAAATACAAAGAAAGTACATCTTCTTCTTACCGTCATAATCTGCAAATAACCCCATTGAATTTTATTTTTCAACGGCATAAGCATCAGGGTATTAATTGGACGGCAGAAGGACAAATAACATTTTATAAAAGGCAAACAGATTTATCCTCGGCGGAAGCTACTTTTAAGGATAATCCTTATGAGCTTGAAAATCATCCTTTAAACAAACTGCTTATATCAGACAACGCCCTTGCAGATATTGCCCTAAATAGCAATATGGAGAAACGACACATAAATTCTCATACACTCAATAGCTATGCAGAATTTACTCTGTCAATTCCTCTGGATAGCAAATTAAGGTTTAATTCTTCTTTGTTTACAAAGTATGATAGTAATTCTGAAAAAGATTATTCTACTCGTATTACAAATTATTATGTTCTCACTAAACCTCTTTCTCAAATAGACCGCCAGTATTCTTCTACACCATCGCACGATTTCCAATATTCTCTTGAAACAGGACTAACTAAAAATACCGGTGATTTTAATTTTAATATTTCTTACATTAATTCTCTGCAAAATAGTAGTATCAAAAAAGCTCGTTATCGCCTCCTGCAAGATGATAGTATAAAAAGAAGTTTTTTGCACGAGTTCGATTATGCAGAGGACATACCGATAGAAATGTATGAATATGACTGGAGTAATAGCAAATATAAAAACCAGACAGATTTGGGAAATGAAGTACAATTGTCTTCTTTTTTAAGAAAGGGAAAACACGAGGATGAAGTGACTGTCAGGATGAGTATCTCCTCAAAATACTTATACCAGCGTATGCATTATAGGCGTGGAATTAAGATAGACACAATAGCCCACCGTGATGTCTTGTTGCCAAATGTGGATATGAAAATTTCTAAGGCTTTCAATGGCAAACTGACAGTCGCTCTTCAGAGTTCTTTTAACAAATCGGCAACTGATTTCGAGCACACTATTGGCTATACAGATGATACAAATCCACTCTACATAGTACAAGGAAATCCAAAGTTGCGTAATTACGCTATTCTGAGTAATGGTTTCCAATCTTTTTTAAATCTACCAGAGAAGCAAATAATGGCATCTCTTTTTGTGGCGTTGACACAAATATACGATGGTCTTGCGTCGAAAGTATATTACAATTCTCAAACAGGCAGCTACCGCGAGAGATATGACAATGCGCCTGGTGGACATGCATGGAGCGTGAGAGGAACTTTCGATTTGAGGTTATCTCCTAAGGCCAACTTGAAAGTTATGCCATATTACCAGTTTCAAAAGAATTACAGATATCTTACTATTAAAGAAGATAATCCCGAATACGTGCTAAACACACAGCGTCTCCATAATCTGACTAATGATATAAATCTTCGATGGTACAATGATATCTGCGAGCTGAAACTATTTGCCAACATTTCGCTGCGTAAGTACAACAATACAGAGGGGGCGTACTCTCACTATACTTACTTTGATTATAATATAGGTATGGGAAGCAGCGTGGAGGTTTGCCCAACGGTAACAGCAGGGCTGGATGTCTCCCTTAATGGAAAAAACGGCTACCTGCAGGCTGATATGAATAAGGACCGCTGGCTCATGGATGCCTCTATAGCCATCCGTATGCTCAGGGGCAAGGGCACTCTCACCCTCTCCGCCATCGACATCCTGCGCCAGCAAACCCACCGCAGCTACAACGTCACGGCTTCCTCCCGCTCCGAAACACGCACCTACGGCCTCACCGACTATTACATGCTCTCTTTCAGCTACATGTTTGGCAAACCGAAAGGACAGTAGTAAAACTTTGTACAATGTAATTAACCCTTATAAATTAAAACAAAATGAAAACGAAGATTATCAGACGCATAAACAATTGCTTCTTCAAAAAGGTCAATAACATATAGATATATGTTTGTTGAATAACAAAACTCTTGTAATGCCTGAAGTCGAGTTTCTGCCTTCTCTTTTTCTTCCTTAGAAAAAAAGAGTCCGTTACGTATGTTCCTTTCTTTATCTGCCATATCTTTTAAGAAATCACATTGCAAAGGTAATCCAATTTCCTACATATCACATGACCCAATTGGGTGAAAAACAGCAGAATTTTACAGAAAATGACCCTGCTTTTTCATTAATAATAACGAGTTTTGTTTATTTTTGCATGTGTAAACTCATAAGAATCACAGCCATGAAACAGATAGTTTTTCTTTCCCTCGGCATTATCGCCCTTTTGTGCTCTTGCTCGCGGTCGCTGACGGATTTAGGATATTCTTCACGGGCGATAAATACGAATGTGCATACGGAGAATAATTTCTACAGGTATTCACAAACGGCAGTACCAGACATGCACAATCCTGGTCCCGGTTATGTTACACGCGACAAAAACTACGCGACTTACAATATCATTGCAGATGAAGATTTAGAGAACCTCTTCCTTGTATCCGTAAAAGTACGCATGGCTGCCCTTCAAAAGTTCTATTCAGATCTTAAAACCGGCACTTTCAGCAAAGCAAGGTTTAACAAGGAATATGCAAGTCTCTGTTCTCCTGCCATCAAACAGAGAGCGTCTTCTTTCGCTACGAGAAACAGTGATGATGGTGTTTTAGGCGGATGGCAGATATTCAAGCCTTACCCGGGGCTTGATTCAGAGGACGCCCAGTACAAGATTGCCTATGAAAGCAACGACTGGTTCAGCGTAACACCAGTAGGCGACAGCGAGTATGTAAGGCTGAAAGTTGTCCTTACCGGACGCAGTATGAATCCTGTTATCGTGGAAATTGACAATCCCTCTTTCGGAATAAAAACCCAATTCTCCGATTACCAAAACATAGGCAAAGGCTATAACTTCCCATATGAAAAAGCTCTCAGCGCCAACAACACATACCAGCGAAGTAGGAACTATTATGATTGGCTTGCAGAAACACTGACCCGCACAAGCAGCGTAAAAGGAGACAACTGCCTTACAGACTCCACAATAATTGGTTTCTATAAGAAAAGCATCATAGACAGAGAGGTATTGATGACCAGCTTCTACGACAATCTTAATTCCTGTGATTTCAACAAAAAAACTTTCTCAAAGAAATATGGCTCATGGATTTACTATGATGTTGATAAAAACATACGCGCTTCCAAAATCTACGACAAAAAATCTGATTTTGGATTATGGAATGCTTTTAGGAGCGCAAATAAGGATGTGAGTATATCCTATGAAGGCAACAACTGGTTTTGCATTAGCGGCAACGAACAAAGCGACAGCGTTCACGTCCAGTTAGTGTCCTGTGAAAGCAAAATGCGCCCGATGATTATCGGACTGAAAAACAACACTGCGAAAATCAGTATCGGAGAAGACTTGAACACCATAAGGAAAGACATTACCGGCTGGCCTTGGGTAATTCAGTAGAATATATAGGTCTCATCATTAAATTTCGCGATTATGAATAGGCATAAATTTCTGTTTGGTTTTGTATTGCTCGGCATTGCGGCCCTAATTTGCTCCTGCAATGGAAGCATCAGGGAGATAAACACGAGCAGCGTTTCACAGCTCTACGACCAGACTCCGCCGCCGATGCGTCTGCATGACTACGGATATTCGGATAGCTATCCGGGTGTGTCAAGCAGCTACCGCCACTACAACTTTGTCATAGGCAGCGACCTGGAGCAGTTCTATAAGGCAAGCGTCGATTTGCGGATGACCATTCTCAATGATTTCTATACGCAACTGAATGCACAGAGATTTAATCTCCAGACCTTTGAGAAAGAGTATCACGCTTTCCTCTCTCCCCACATCAAGGCCACAAGTCGCGGCCTCGACAGATGGATGCTCTTCAAACCACAGGAGGCAAACGCTAAGTGCCAGATAACATACGAGGGTAATGACTGGTTTTCTGTGAAAGCATTGGGGGGCGATGCCGCTGTAAGGCTGCGCGTGGTGCTCACTGGTGAGAACCTTCAGCCCGTCATTGCGGAAGTGGAAAACACCAGACTCGGCATCAAGACCGGCTTAGGAGCCGGCAGTGACCTCGGCTCCGGCTATATGCTTACCCGCGAATGGGAGTACGGCATCTTTAACAACAAGAAGCGTAACAACGGATTCAGAAACTATGTCGCAGGCATAATATACCACAACTGCTGCAAAGCCAAAGACGGGCGTTCCTTCATTACCGAGAAAGAACTTCTGTCCTTTATAGAGAGCACCGAGCAGAAGCGCGAGCAACTGCTTAAAGACTTCTATGCAGACCTCACGGCAGCAAATTTCTCCGACAAGTCCTTCTCCGAGAAATACGACAATATTGTCACCGGCGCTGTTGCCAACGCCATGGGCTCGGCAAAAGGTAAGGCAGCAAAGTCGCGCACTTATGGCAAGTGGACTCCCTTTGTGCCACAAGACAGAGCCATCTACACGCTTGCCTATGACGAGCAGGACTGGTTTACCGTCTCGGGCGACAAGGCAGCCAAGCCTGACCTCTACATGCAGGCCGTCTTCTATGGGCAGGAGATGCGCCCGCTGATTGTCGGGCTTTACAACGAGGCTCTAAATGTGAATGTGCAGCAGGAGTTTATGACCGACCGTAACTCCCACACCTTTGGCTGGGAGCTGCGCAAGCATTGGTAAGGAAGCACATACATATTTGAGCCTTAAGCCTATATTTTATTAATTCTTAGTTCAGAGTTTCACAGCCTTCGTCTGACCATCGCGGATGACGAAGGTCTGACTCTTTGTGCCCTGGGCAACGGTGAGTTTGACAGTAGAGCCTTTGGCTCTCTCCACCTTTATGCTGAAGTCGGTGCCGAAGGCGCGGATGTGGCGCAGCTCCATGCTGGGCCATGCCTTGGGCAGGTGGGGCGTGAGTGTGAAGGAGTGGAATCCGGTGGGGCGTATGCCGAAGAGGCCCTCGGTGATGATGCGGCCGTAGAGGGCGCTCTCGGCGGAGAGGTGGCGCTGGCTGCCCTCGGGCCACGCCTCGATGGCGTAGGGCACGTGGGTGCCGAGCAGTCGGGTCTCGCTGTAGCGGTGGAGGAAGTCGAGGGCGCGCTCGGTGTCGCCGACATAGAAGGCTCCGCGCAGTGCGTAGAGGGTGGAGCGGTCCCAGAAGGTCTTGTCGCCGGCCTGTGTGAGCATGCCGTTCTCAGTCCAGAGGCGCGGTGAGAAGAGGGCGTCAAGGGTGCCGGCGGCCTTTTCGTCGATGCCCATCACCAGCGGGATGCAGATCCACGAGCGCAGCACGTCGTTGCCCTTATAATAGATATAAGTGTCGAAGCCCTCAATGGGCCCGGCGAAATACTTGTTGATATTGGTGCGCATCTGCCTGGCCTCAGCGGCATAGGTCTTGCCCTTGGCGGCCTCGCCCAGCAGCGGAGCCAGGTAGGAGGCCGAGAGCAGGGCGTCATAGTAGAGACTGGAGGTGCAGAGGTTGGCGTCGCCGGCAGGGAAGCGGCCCTCCAGCTCGTCAGTGTTGCTGGCCACGACGCCGCCGTCGTTGAGCTTATGCTTACAGTAATTGAGGCACCACTTGATGAGGGGCCACAGCTCGCGGGCCTCGTCGAGGTCGGCGCGAGCCAGCACATAGCGGGCTGCACCGTAGGCTATCATGGCGGCATCGCCACGGTCGCCGGCGCCATTCCAGATGTCGGTGCCCTCAGCAATGATGGAGGACGGGATGGGGCGCATCTCATCGTTCATGAAGCGGGCGAACATCTTATAGCTGTTGAGAGCTGAGGCGTTGCCGTAGGCATAGCCCGTGAAGGGGAAATAGGGGTTGATATACTCAGCCTGGTCGTTGGCCCAGATGGCGGCATAGTAGCTCTCGCCGCCGGGGCCGTGCATGGGACCGCCGGCCGTCTCGTAGATGCTCTCGCAGGCCCTCACCTTTGAGAATGCGAACATGCGGTTGATGACCTCATCGGGGGTCTGCAGCTGCAGGTTGTCCTGCAGCTCAGCCACCAGGGCCTTGCGGGCGGCGAGCTCCTCGGCTAATTGATAATTGATAATTGACAATTTAAAATTACCGGTCTCCTCGCCAACGATGGCGGCATGAAACTCCACGCTCTCGCCCTTGCGGAGGGTGACGGTCTGCGGGTTGAGGGCAACGCAGCGCACGGCGTAGCTGCCCTTCACTCCCTTGGCGGGGTCGGTGAACGACACATTATTATAATAAGGTATGGTGACCTTCATGTCCTTGTCGCCGAGGTTCTTCACTGTCAGCAGCTCCATCACCGCGGGCTGCTCGGTGGAGGGGAACCACTCGCGGGTGACGGCGGCATCGCCCCATCGGCTCTCGGCGCGCAGCGTACCCTTGAGGCTGATGAGCTCCACGCGGTCGCGGCTGGCGCGGTAGTTGTTGATAACCAGCTCGTCCATGAGGTCCCAGGCCACTCGGCGCATAAGCGAGGCGTGGGTATTGTTGGGCACGGTGCGCAGCATGGGCCACACCATTCCCTTGTTGACGGTGAGCGAGCCGTCCTTCTGCACGGCATAGCGCAGCACCACGCTAACGCGCTTGCCGCTCATCTCCACGTGGTCGGAGTAGCCCGCAAGCTTGTCGCCGCTAAGCACTATCGAGCCGTCGTCGGCCATCTGCCACGTGGCGGCCGTGGCAGCCACACCAATCATAACACTCACACAAAACAGGATTCTCTTGAAGGTAAACATAATTTTGATTTCACAATTTTACGATTATACAATTTCACGATTTAGCCAGGTCCGGGAGCTCATCCTCAGTCTTTAGGGGAATAACTGGGAGCTCGGGGAGCAAGAGGGGGACTCATCTTCCCCTTTTAGGATGCTGATTGTTCGCAAAGTTAAGCATTAAATTTCTTATTTGGCACCAACAAGACCCAAAAAGAGAACAAACTCCTGATTTTTAATCCACATCTGCCAAAATATAAACCCAAGCACATGAATTTTAATTGCGCAGTCGCCGATTATAATTGCGAACGGAGAAAATCTAAACGCGCTGAGCCGACAATTTCTTAGCTAAGACACCATTAATTCTTAGTTAAGAATTTCAAATCTCTTCGCTTTAAGTTTGCGCAACAATATAGCAGTTGGCACAGATTACAGTCTCTGCGAAATAGTCATGCTCTCTCTGTGCCAACATCTGTGTCATTGCCTATAAAAAAATATTGCTGTCCGGTAAAAGTTAGTATCATACGCCCCCGGCCCTACGGGCCACCCCCTCTATCTTAGAGGGGGAGCTGACACGCCATTCTTCTGTT
>CADAJV010000008.1 GCA_902788275.1 uncultured Bacteroidales bacterium
CGGCTGCCTCCTTGGTCACGCCGGTGCCGTCGATGATGAAGTTGTAGATGGCAACTACGTCGGAGGTGTTGACATCGCCGTCGCCGTCAACGTCGGCAGAGGGGGCGCTGGGCCATACAAGGCCGTCGATGACTAGGGTGTAGGCAGTCTCTACGCCCTCAACTTCGCCCTTATACATGGAGGCGTCAATGGCACCGGTGTTGGCACCGATTCCAACCTCTTCGTCACGGCAAAGGAACTTGGCTCCGTCGGAGAAGGCTGTTCCGGCAGGGGTGTTCTCGCTGAAGAGCATGCCATGGATGCCGTTGACGGGAGTGGCCTTGTCGGTAAACTCAGTGGGGAACGGTATAACGATTTCCCTGTCTTCGCTCTCCTGATCAGGATCGCCAAGGATGATGATGGCAGACTCACCAGCGGCAAGTTCCTCTTTTTCGTATAGCTCTACGGTTGTGGTGCCGTCGTCGTTCTTGGTCATTTTCTTGATGCTATAGAGCTTGACATCCTCGTTGATTTCGGCTATGCTGGTGAGGTTGTAGGGCAGTGCGATAACGTCGATGAGGTTGTTGGCGAAGCGGTCGAGCACAATGAGCTCAGTCTCTTCGGGGTCAATTTCAGTAAACTTCCATGAGCCGTCGCCAAAGACGGTGGCTTCGCCGACCTCTGCGTGCTGACCAGTGAGGCATGCCATGAGGGCGTAGTCATTATCAACACCGTTGGTAAGGTAGAATCCGAAGGATGCGTTGCCAAGCAGCTGTACGCTGTAGGGTACGGGCTGCTGGGCAGTGTATATGCTAGCGCCGAGCTTGGCGGCATCGCCGAGGTAGAGGCCTGTGCCGAGGTTCTGGAAGGCGTACTGGCCTTCAGCACCCTCTATCTCAACGAGGCGCCACATGGCGTAGGGATTGTACTCATAGTTGGAGGTGCCGTCTTCGGCCAGGAGTCCATAGCGGATATGGTCGCCGCTGTTGGGGCCATCGGCATAAAGTGCGGATTTGGCCATAGGCAGCGGGTCTTCCTCGTCACCACCATTGAAGTGGGTCTCGGTGCTGGATGCGGAGGTGATGAAGTACCATTTGCCTGGTTCGGGCATTCTGACGGAAGCCAGGAAGGTCTCCTTGGCCTGCTGGAGTTTCTGCATAGCCTCGTCAACCTCGCTCTTGACTAGCGGAGTGGTGAAGCTGGAGCTGGTGGCCTCTGTCACGGCAGCCTTCAGGGCATCGGCAGCCTCTTGTGTGGTCTCGCCAATGCCGTCGCCGATAACAGCAGTTGAGGCGTAGTCATTGAGAGTGGCGGCGAGTTTGGCTACCTCGGTGGTGTCGGCAAAGAGGGTCTTGACCTCCTCGATGGCAGCGCGGAGAGCAGCGATATCTTCGTCGGTGGCGGTGCTGCTGCTAACCTTGCCGAAGGCTTCCTGTGCAAGGGCATACATCTTGTCGGCCACGGGTGCAAGGCCCTCGGTGTAAATATACTGTGAGAGAGTTTTGTCCATCACTACGGGGAACACCTGCAGTTCAGCCAGCGAGAAGAAGGGATACTGGGCTCCGGAGTTCTTGCGGCTGTTCTTGGTAGCGACTACGTCCATACGGATGTATTTGTAGGGCTTGCCAAGGTCGATGGTGGGGGTGGTGACCCAGTTCTGGTAGTTTTCGGTGTTGTTGCCCCAGAGGTCGGTGATGTCTATCTGGCGGATGAAGGTCCAGGCTTCATCTTCGGTGAGGCTGGCCCTGTCGTCAGCATTGGATGCATAGAAGCTGATGATGGTGGGACGGTCTTGTGTGCCCCATGAGTCGCAGCGCTGCAGCATCTTGACGTTGAAGCCAGAGAGATTGTTGTCAGAGAAGTCGAACTGGAGGTTGTGGGGCTTGGTCATGGGTTCAACCACATCGGGATGCCATGAGGAATGGAAAATGGATGTGGTAGAGTCAATGAGGGCAGCGTAAGTGCCTTGATTGGGGTCCTTAGCATTGGACCATACCTGGCGCTGGGAGTCCTCCTTGTCATCGTCGGCATCGGTGAGGATGCCTACGGAGTCAACAGTATAGACTACTATTTTGTCCCAAAGGCCGTTGGCCTCAGTGGCGAGGGAGTAGAGCTGGTTGTTGCGCTCGGCCTGGGCCTTGATTTCGGGCAGACGGGCCTGTACATCCTGGGGCACAAGGCGTATATACCATGTGGACATGCCGTTGATGGCGTTGTGGTTCCAGGAAACGATGTCGCCACTCTGACCGGAGCCGTTTCCGTGGCTTTCGGGGTGGTAGGCATAGGTGCTGAAGGTGTTGTAGATAATCCACTGCAGCGAGCCGATGGGCTTGATGATCTGCTCATAGCCTGGGGTGGCGCTGAGGAGCACCTTCTGGCTTGCGGCAGCACGCTCGGCACTATTGATATAGCGGTCGTTGTCGTAATTCTGGATAAGGAAGTTGCCACTGGAGGTGGTGGTGATGTGGAATACCTGCTTGGTGTCCTCGCCGTTGAAGGTGGTCCATCCAAGCTGTGTGGCGGAGTTGACGGTCATGGCTTTCTCCAGTCCGTTCTTGTTGACAAACTCAGGATAGGCGCTGACGATGTAGTAATATCCGTCGGTGATGGGGTTGACACTGGTCTCCACGGCCTCCTTGGCAGCCTTGAGCTTGTCGATGGCAGCCTGGTATTCCTCGTCGGTATGCTGCTCGAGTGAGATGAGCAGAGCTTCCTCAAGGGCCTGGTTGAAGGCGTCAACCTTGTCCTGAGGATAGAGTCCAGGATCGTCGCCTGACTCATACTCGATGCCTGCCTCGGAGATCTCGTCAATGAGAGCCTGGAGGTCGGCCTGCAGGTCGTGCTGGTAGAAAACGCGATAGGCGTTCCATGCGTTGGTGTCATGATACTCCCAGAAACGCACGGTGGAGATGCCCCAGTAGGCGCAGTTGCCCATAAACTGGTTTTTGGCGTTCTCGCGGGCAAAGGACCATACTACGGAGTTGTCGTCCCATGTGGGGCCATACTTCTCTTCCAAATCAGTGGAGTCGGCAGCGCTATGCTTGGCAAAGGGGATGGCATACTCAATGTCGGAGACCATGGTGCCCGGGCTGCTCCAACCGCTGTTGAGGGGGTCGGATTTCTCGTTGCCCAGGTATTTCTGTGTCTCAAGGTTTTGCAGATAATAGGTCTGCTCGCCCTTGTAGTTTTTAGGGCCCTCGGATACAATCCATGTAGAGCGTGCACTCCATGGGGTGACATTGTAGAGTTTGCCGGTCTCGTCAACACCCAGGAAGTAGATGTCCTGGTTGCCCTGGGTTCCGCACTGGAGGGCAATGGTGTCACCGGCTTTGATGTCGTTGGCTGCAACGCGATCGCTCAAGATATAACGAGCGCTGGCGTTCTGCCAAGCAGCCGCGCCTATGAGCGCAGCCATCATGCAAAGTAAAAATTTCTTCATGTCGTACTTGTTTTTAGGTGATTATTTAGAGTTTGAAAGAAACGATGCCAGTATTATTTTTCTCCTTCGCGCGTGTATAATATATATATGTATATATATGCTCTGCAAATATAGTTATTTCAGAGAATAGGGTGTGAGAATAGCTACTTTTTTTAGTGTTTTCTCACAAAAAAAGATAAATCTGGGTGCCAAATGTTAGCGATGATGGCGGTGGTGATGGTGCCTGCGGTGGTGATTGTTAGCGATGATGGCGGTGGTGATGGTGCCTGCGGTGGTGATGTCCGAATCGGTGCAGATTGTCGAATCCATCGGGTCGGTGAAACAGCTTAGATTTGTAGAGTTTGCGCGAGATGAATAGGAAAATAAGCGCTGATATCCATCCTGCGAACACATCAATGGCATAGTGTGCACCTATATAAACAGTGGAGAGGCACAGCAGCACATAGAAAGGCAGCATAATATATCCCCAATTCTTTTTAAGACGGAATGTGAGCAGCAGAATGACTGTTGATGCGCCCACGTGGCTGCTGGGGAAGGCTGCTATGGGTGTCTCGCTGCCATGCAGCAGATAGACCAGATAGCTGAAGGGGCCAGAGTAGTTGGCAGAAAGCTCCGTGTGGGTGCGGAACCAGTCGTCAACAAAGGGGAATACGCCGTTGGCTGCGTCAACGCCGGGAGCGTGGAAGTAGAACTGCGGTCCGGCGGTGTTGAAGAAGAGAAATACTACGTAGTAGAGGAAGAAGGTGCACATAACTACAAACGTCACGCTGTCGAAGCGCCGGGGACGTTTCAGAATGACCAGCAGCACCACGGCGACAATAATGACGAAGTAGGAGAAGTAGCCTAGGCAGAAGAGCTCCCTCCAGAAAGCCCCGCTCAGCGCTTGACTGAAGACCAGTGCGGGCTGACATCCAAAGAGAGTCTGTTCCACGGTGGCCAGCAGGTGGTCCTGATTGGGCAGCATTGAGGCGAAGTGGTATATGTCGGGGTACCAGTAGGCAAGCAGTGCCACCTGGAAGACCACTCGCAGCTGATAGGTGGCGTGGCATGGCCGACGCTGATATAGTATAAAGAGTATCAACGTGATTAGGGCAATGACTGCGCGTCCCCCCACTATGGTGATGAGCGTGCTGCCGTCCATGTCGCCATAGTAAATGGCAGTGAGCGTCAGTGTGAGCGCCATGTAGATGGCTGCCAGTTTCTCTACTCCGAGCAGTCCGGGCATGGGGTACTGCTCCTTAAAATAATTTTTTATATCCATTTGTTTAGTTTATACCATGCGACGGTTTCGGCTACTCCGCGAGGCAGCTGATAAGCTGGGCGGAAGGCCAGCTCCTTGGCTGCCAAGGCGATAGAGCACTGCCAGTCGCGCTGTTTGAGAATGTTGTACTTATCTTTGTTGAGGGGTGTGGACTTGTGGGTGAGGGCACTAATCCACTGGCCGGCATAGCATACGGCCTTGAGCAGCCAGAGGGGGGCGGTGATACGCAGCACGCGCCTGACACCCATCTCCTGTTGTAGCAGCAGGCTGAACTGGCGACTATTGTAGGTGAGGCCGTCGGAGAGCTGATATATATGTCCGGGTACTCCGGCGGTGAGGGCCTGCAGGGTGGCCTGACAGAGGTCGCTGACATAGATGAATGTAATCTGCTGGGGCTTGAAGCCTACAGCGAAATCAACATGTCGCCTGATGCTTTTGGCCATGAGGAAATAGTCTCTCTCGCGAGGGCCATAGACACCGGTGGGGCGCAGGATGATGCTGGCAGGGAGGATGGCGAGCAGGCTCTGCTCTGCTTGGTATTTGGAGCGTCCGTAAGCGGTGGGGGCGACGGTGCCGCAGGGAAGGCCATCCTTCATGGGTACGGCGCTGAGCGAGCTCATGAGCACGAAGCGCTGAGGCTCGAGATGAAGGTCGGCAAGAGACTGAGCCAGATTGCGTGTACCCTCGCAGTTGGTCTGCATAAAAGCCTCTTCGTTGGCAGCCTTGGTGGCTCCGGCAGCATGGACAACGTAATTCCATCCCTGTCCATCGTGGGAGTCGGCAAAGTGCCTGATTTCCTTTTTCAGGCTGTCGGCATCGCCTAGCGACAAGGTTATGAAGTGGATGCGCCCGTCTTGCAGCCATTGGCGCGACGATGAGGGGCGTATCCCTGCCCATACGTCATAGCCTGCCGCCAATGCCGCCTCCACAAGGTGACTGCCTACAAAGCCGCTGGCTCCAGTGATGAGTAGGGACTGCTTCATTGGACGATTTTACGATTTGTTTAGTATTTCCATCAGTTGCTTCATGCCCTCGGTGGCTCCGGCTTTGATGTGAGTGACGCTCAATCCGTAGGGCACGCTGACGTCCTTGGGGTCAATGAGGTAGATGGGCGTGCCGCTTTGGGTATAGTTGATAAGGCCAGCGGCGGGATATACGTTAAGTGAGGTGCCGATAATAACCAGGATATCGGCCTTGCCCACCTGTTCGGCCGCAGGGGCAATCATAGGCACAGCTTCCTCAAAGAAGACAATGTAGGGCCTAAGCAGGGACCCGTCGGCAGCCTTGGTGCCGGGAGTCACCTCGCAGTTGTCGGGGCCGAGGGTCTGCCAATAGCGAGGATTCTCGACATCGCGGCTGGAGCATACCTTGCAGAGTTCGCCGTGCAGGTGAATGACGCGGGTGGAGCCGGCGCGTTCATGCAGGTCATCAACATTTTGCGTGATGACCACCACGTCGTAGTCCTGTTCCATGGCAGCCACCAGTTTATGGCCGCCGCAGGGCTGGGTGTTGAATAGCTGGCGGCGGCGTTCGTTATAGAAGCGTGTGACCAAATCGGGATCCTGCAGCCATCCTGTGTGGCTGGCCACTTGCATTACGGGATACTGCTCCCACAGGCCTCCTGCATCACGGAAGGTAGAGATGCCGCTCTCGGCGCTCATGCCTGCGCCCGTGAGGAAAACAACCTTTTTCTTTGCTGCCATAGTGGTGGGTGTTAAAAATCAGTGCAAAGATATAAAGATTTTGACAACGGCATAGCCTTTATTTGCGAGAAAATGCGTTACTTTGCATCATAATCCGATATTATCATGAAAAATCAGGCAAATATTCAAACTCGTAAGAGTCGGCGTGAACTGGCCCATGCGCTGATGGACTATTTTGTGGAGCATCCGGGCGAAGACTTTAGCAAGAATGACCTATATAATGAGTTTAAACTAAAGAACCATCCGTCACGTAAGGTACTGGTTGACATTCTGGACGATCTGGTGATGTGCGAATACCTCAGTGTAGGGAGCGGCGGGCACTACAGGCTGCTGCAACAACAAACCCTGACCGAGGGCATCATGGTGCGCCATGGCGGGGTGGTGGGCTTTCAGCCCGACGGCGAGGAAGAGGTAATCTATGTAGGCGATCGCCACGTAGGCAACGCCCTGGACGGCGACCGTGTTGGGGCCAGCGTGATTTTCAACCGCAAGCGTAACAGGCGCGAGGCAGAGATAGTCAACGTAATCAAGCGCGCCAAAGACACCTTTGTGGGAGTAATCAACGTAGAGAAGCACTTTGCCTTTCTCGACGTCAACGACCGCTACCTGCCGTGGGACATCTTTATACCCAAGACAGAGATAGGCAATGCCCGCAGCGGCGACAAGGCCGTGGTAAAGATAGTGGAGTGGCCCTCCAAGACTAACCGCTCACCAGTGGGCAAGATAGTTGATGTGCTGGGAGCCACGGGCGACAACAATGTTGAGATGCACGCCATACTGGCCGAGTTTGGCTTACCCTATACCTATCCCGAGAATCTGGAGAAGCTGGCCAATAAAATCAGCGGCCGCATAACCGACCGCGAGCTAAACCGACGCAAGGATTTCCGCGAGATAACCACCTTCACTATAGACCCTCGCGATGCCAAGGATTTTGACGACGCCCTGTCGCTGCGTCGTCTGGAGAATGGTCTGTGGGAGGTAGGCGTGCACATAGCCGATGTGACCCATTATATCAAGGAGGGGTCACCTATTGACGAGGAAGCATACAAGAGGGCCACCAGCGTCTATCTGGTGGACCGCACCATCCCGATGCTCCCCGAGAGGCTATGTAACTACGTCTGCTCGCTGCGTCCCGACGAGGAAAAGCTGACATACAGCGTAGTCTTTCAGATGAACGACTGCGCAGAGGTGAAAGACTATGAGATAGTGCGCACCGTGATACGCAGCAACCGCCGCTTCACCTATGAGGAAGTGCAGACCATACTGGAGCAGAACGGTGAAGCCTCGGCAGAAGATCTGAGCAAGCCCGGATTCCATCCGCAGCGGGTAAAACCCAATGCCGACGGAAGTCCGGTAGGCGAATATGCGACAGAGCTCATAGCCCTCAACCGGCTGGCTAAACACCTCAAGGCCGACCGTATGAAAGGAGGGTCGATAGAGTTTCAGCGCGACGAGGTGCACTTTGAGATAGACGAGAACGGACACCCCATAGGCACATACATCAAGGCATCTACCGACGCCCACAAATTGATAGAAGAGTTTATGCTGCTGGCCAATAAATACGTGGCACAGCGCATAGGAATGGTGCCTAAGGGCGTAAAGGCAAAAGTGTTTCCCTACCGTATCCATGACGTGCCCGACCCCGAAAAGCTCAGCAGGCTGTCAGGATTTGTATCGCGGTTTGGATACTCGGTGAAGGTAGATGGCAGCAAGACAGAGATATCACGCAGCATCAACAGTATGCTGCACAAAGTGGTGGGACGCAAGGAGCAGAGCGTAATAGAAGAGCTGGCACTGCGCTCCATGACCAAGGCACGCTACTCCACACACAACGTAGGACACTATGGACTCATGTTTCGTTACTACACCCACTTCACCTCACCCATACGGCGTTATCCCGACCAGATGGTACACCGGCTGCTGACACGCTACCTGGACGGCGGGCGCAGCGTCAACCAGCTGCGCTGCGAAGACCAGTGCGACCACTCCAGCGAAATGGAGCAGATAGCCGCCAACGCCGAGAGAGCATCAATCAAGTATAAGCAGGTAGAGTACATGGCCGACAAGCTGGGCCAGGAGTTTACAGGCAAGGTGAGCGGAGCCAACGACTTCGGAGTCTATGTAGAGCTCGACGACAGCAAGTGCGAAGGCTCAGTGCCGCTGCGCACAATGCTTGACGACCACTACAGCTACGATGAGAAGACACTCAGCGTGGTAGGCCGACGCAGCCATCGCCGCTTGTCAATAGGCGACCCCGTGAAGATAAGAGTGGTGAGCGCCAACCTGGAGCGCCGCCAGTTGGAGTTTGCCATGGTCGAGGTAAACGGTCATGCCGTGGCCTACTGAAAAAAAAGAAAGACCATGAGAAGAGTAATAATTTCGTTGCTGTTGTTGTTGCCATGGATTACCGGCAGTGCCCAGAGCAGGCAAGAGCGCAACGACTCGCTGAAAATACTGTGGATAGGCAACAGCTACACCATCTTCAACGACCTGCCGTCCATGGTCACCAGACTGGGCGCCGAGCAGGGATTGAAACTGTCCGCCACCCGGTTTCTGAAAGGAGGAGAGCACCTGTCAGGTCATTATGCCAACCCCAGCCTGATAAAGGCACTCAAAAAAGGCGGATGGGACTACGTCGTCATTCAGGAATACAGCACCGGTGCAGCCCAGTCCACCCGGGAAGTGATAGACAACACCTATCACTACGCCCACCTGCTGGACAGCCTGGCTGTGGCAGGCTCTCCCGATTGTCATGTGATATTTTACATGACCTGGGGACACAAGAAAAGCAATGTACACAACAAAGGACAATCAGACCCTGCCTATCCGTTGGACGAAGACTACAGAAATTTTCAGGACCATTTGCGGTTGTCGTATTTGGAAATGACCTACGAGAACAAGGCATGGTGTGCTCCGGTAGGAATAGCCTGGCAGAGCATCCGCAACAGTAATCCTGACATAGAGCTATATGTAAAGGATGGCTATCACCCTTCGTTGGCAGGCAGCTACCTGGCTGCGCACTGCTTTGTGGCTACGCTGTTGCGCAAGCGATATACATCACAGATATATTATGACATGCTGGCACCGCGTGCCAAGGCCCTATGCAGGGCAGCTCAGGACGCGGTCCTCAATAATCAACGATTGTTGTTCTATGAGAGGGAAAAAAGACAATAGTCATGACTATCGTCCTCTATCTAGAAGTTAAGTAGTTAAGAAGTTAAGAAGTTAAGCCGTTAGTCAGGACTATCGTCCTCTATCTAGAAGTTAAGTAGTTAAGAAGTTAAGCCGTTAGTCTCCTAACTCATCACTCCTCACTCCTCACTCCAGACTAATCCCAAGGAAACGCAAACTAAGAGCCTTGAAACGAAATCTAAGAGCCTCGAAATGAAATCTAGGAGCCTTGAAACTGACAGCTCAAGGCTCTTAGATTTTTTTTCCACGGAGTTAGATTTTTTTTTCACGGAGTTAAATTCTTTTTCAAGGCTCTCAGATAAAAATATAAGAATAACGTTACATTTTTAGGTGTAACAATTGTAACAAATGTAACATTTTTTGTTACAAATGTTACATATGTTACAGGTAACATTATAAAAAGAAATATTTCCCCTAAATTAAAATTTTTATCTCTTTGAAAATCAAAGAGATACCTTTGTTTCAAATTATATATTATAATATATAATTCTATAGGATAGCCTTCGGCTAGTTTAAGGATATGTTACATTTTTAGGTGTAACAAATGTAACAATTGTAACATTTTTAGTCTGCATCGTCGGGTTGGTTGTCCTTGGGGTTGATGAGTGACTGGATGAAGTTAGTGGTGCTCTCTATCTCCAGCTGGGTGAAGAGTGAGGGGTTGCCCATATAGTAAAGGCCAAGCATCAAGGCATACGCCCCCGGTCCTACGGGCCACTCCCTCGCTGTACGCGAGGAAATCCATTTCTAATTCCCCAGTGGGACCCCGCCTGCATGGTAGGCTAGACAGGAACAAAATTGGAAAGGAGGCTGCGCGTACGCTTGCGCGGCCTCCTTGTTTTATAAAAAAATGGTGACAATGGTGACAATGGTGACACCTAAAAATGTCACCTTTAGTGTTGGAATTTTGTGTTATTCCTCGTCATCGTGGCTGTTGGCGGGATTTATTATTGGGTGAAGAAGGACTTTCTTGAGTGCCGGCACCAACACGTCAGCCATCAGCTGGTAGCCAGCGTCATTGGGGTGGAGTGCCCGGTCGATGGAGAGGCTGGCGAGGTTCTTTTGTCCGCCACAGAGGCTAAAGAAGTCTGCTACGGGGAGGCTCTCATAGGCTGCTATCTGTCGGATGATGTCTGCATACTGATGGAGGTAGATTCCCTCTTTCGGGTCGTCGCAGTTGGCGGGCAGATAGGTGCCGAAGCCGTAGCCTTTGCGCGGTGTGCAGAGCACTATCATGGCTTTGGGGTTGGCTTTATAGATGGCATCGATGAGGCGTCGGTAGTTGGCGGCGAAGGTGCCGTTCTGGGTGTTGTTTATATAGTCGTCGATGGTGCCTACGGGGGTGGAGTGTCCCCAGTCGTTGATACCGTGCTCTATGGTGTAGTAGTCAGCATGGCTTACCTGACCTATGGCGCTCTCCAGTACTCCTCCGTTGACGCCTTTGTTGGTGAATCGCTTGAAGGGCAGCACCTCGCGAACGCGGGTCTGGTAGCCTTTGGTGAAGGCGGAGCTGACGTTGTCGTTATACCAGGTGATGGAGGTGCCGAGGCTCATCCAGTGGGCATCGATATGGGCTACGCTGTCTTCAGGCACTACGATGACTTCGTCGATGCCGAGGGCCTTGAGTGTTTCGGCGGGTACGGGTGTGAGGCTCCAGTGGTTGTAGCCACGGAGGTCTGTGCCTACGGCATCGACTGTCTGGCTCCAATTGAAGATGCTGCCTGTCTCGTTGAGGCTGGAGGCCTGGTAGAGGCAGCGCGAGGTGAGGCGGTCAACATCGTCGGCCACGAAGAACTCTCCCTCTTCCTCCATCTGGGTGAAGAGCTGGGTGTGGTCGGCTTCCTCGGTGCAGGTTATCATCTCTGAATACCAGTTGTCGCCATTGCCTGTGCCGATATAGTAGCCTGTGGCGGCGTTTTGGCAGAACCATCCCTCGCCGTAGGGGGTGAGCTTGTAGATAAACTCTTTTTTGCCCTCCTCAAACTTCTTGTATTTCATGAGCCCTGCCGAGGTGTCGGTGTACATGGCGGCGGGGGCAGAGTATTTGGCCTTGTAGCGGTCGAAGCAGTTGGTGAGGTAGTAGAATCCGGCCTTGATGGGGTTGTAGCCTTTAGCCTTGAGATCGTCATAGGCTTGCTGCAGTGCCTGGTGAAGGGAGTCGCGGTTGGCCTTCATGTTGATCATGTTTTTCTTGGCTACGGCAAAGGTGGCGTTGTACTGCACCACCAGGGTGGAGTCGTAGTAGCCTGGGGCGCTGGTGGCCTGGGGCTTGAAGTTGTTGAGCTGGCGCACCAGGTCGAGCAGTGCATCGGCCTTGGCTGTGGCGGCACTGAGGCAGAGCATGGCGGTGCAGGCAATGATTCTGATTGTCTTAATCATAGTATGGGTGTTATTACGATGTTGCTTGGTTTACTGTGATGGAGGGAGACTATTCTATTGGACGATTGGGATGACCGGACTTTTCGGAGTACAGTCGCTACGCTGTTATTGGCTTATTGCTCAAGGGAGAAGAGTGGATCCCATGCGGGCAGCAGAATGGGTTTCTGCTTGGAGAGCTCGGTGAGTTTCTCGGGCACATATTGCCTCTCTACTACCAGACGGAAGAGGTACTCGTCGAGCCACTTGTCGCTCATGATGATATAGCCGTTGTGGCCTGAGGTGGCTCCCCATGAGTTCTCGACCATCCATTTCTTGCTGTTGCCCTGCTCGTCAAGGTCCACGGCCATGAGGGTCATGGCGTGGGTGGAGGAGGAGGCGAAGGTTGAGATGCGCTCGGCCTTGTTCATGGGGAAGTCGATGCCGAAGATGTCACCGTAGTTGTAGATGTCGGGGTCGGAGTAGCCGCGCTTTGAGTCGTTGCACTTGCCTACATCGCACGACATATATAGCATGGTGCTGTCCTTTATGCTCTGTATGGCCATTTGCTTGATGTCCTCCATGGGAACGTTGAGGAACACCCAGTTGGTGCCGTCATAGGAGTGGCGGTCAAGGTCTATCTCATAGGTCTTGTACATTTCGCGGGAGGGGTCGTTCATAAACATGAGGTAGCTGCCCTTGAGGTCTTTGCCCACATACTCGGCGTAGAAGGACTGGGGTGTATATTCCTTGGTGGAGATGGTGTTGCCGTCCTTATCGCGGAGGGTGTAGGTAAACTGCTGTGGGGGTTGACCGAAGCTGCGTGCCAGCATCTTATAGATGACGGTGAGCATCTCTTTTTTCTTGGCGAGTACCTGCTTGTCGGATTTGCCGTCGGCTATCATCTTGCGCAGTGTGAGGGCATACTCGCGCAGTTTGAGCTTGAGTAGCATGGAGTAGGTGCTGGTGTAGTTGGCCGAATATGTTTCGGGCATTACCTCAGCGGGCACAAGACCGTACTTGGTGATGACATCAATGGCTCCGCAGAAGGTGCCTCCGTCGCTCATGGGATTATGGAGCAACCACTCTACGGTGCGGTCGTCGATGGGCTTGCGGCCATTGTCTATGATGGCCTGGAGGAAGAGGTTTGATTTCTCCAGCTGATCGTAGAAGAAACAATAGCTCTGGGAGAAGGTAAAGGCTCCGAGATTGTGCTTGGCAATCATGGGAGCGCGCAGCACGTTGAGGGCTGAAAAGAGCCAACAGCGTCCGCTGCCCTTTTGGTTGGTGATGCCCTTGGAGTTGACCTTGTTGGAGAAATGTGTGTCAAACTCGGTGTTGCTCTCGGTGTTGAGGGCCAGCACCTTGAGATCATTGGCTGCAACAGCATTGTCAAGGGCCTTGTCGGCACCTACTGATTTGTAGCTGGCGCGTAGGTCGCGTAGCATGTCAGTGGTGATTTCCTTCTGAGCCATGGCGTTGATGGCGGTGGCAGCTAACAGCACGAAGAGTGTTCTTTTCATTTTGCCAATAGTGTGTTTTGCTGGTTTCTGTTGATTGTTTTCTCTCCTGTGAGTATTACTTGATATACTCTGCCCAGTCGGTCAGGCGCATATCGCCCTTGCGCAGGAATGTGTCATGCATGGCGAAGGCTGCGCTGAGGCAGTGGTGTGTGTGACCGCCGAAGGGCTCTGCATGCTTGAGGTAGTCGCGCAGTAAGGGACGATAGTCGGGATGGGCTACCTTGATGAGTTCTTCCGCCTTTTCCATTGAGCACTTGCCACGCAGGTCGGCTACGCCATACTCTGTGATTACGGCGTCAATGAAATGGCTGGTATGGTCAATATGGCTGGCGAAGGGCACGATGCTGCTTATGGCGCCGCCCTTAGTGGTGCTGCCGCAGGTGAAGATGGACAGGTAGGCATTGTTGGTGAAATCAGCAGAACCGCCAATGCCGTTCATCATCTTGGTGCCGCATATCTTGGTGGAGTTGACATGACCATAGATATCGGCCTCAATGGCGGTGTTGAGTGAGCATACGCCGATACGGGCGATAACTTCGGGGTTGTTGGATATCTCGCTGGGGCGGAGCACAAGTTTGTCGCGGAAGAAGTCCATATTACTATAGATGTCCTTCAGGCAATCATTGGTCACGGTAAGCGAGCAGGCCGATGCGCTGAGTACGCGGCCTTCCTTCATCAGTGCTACGGGGGCATCCTGCAACACCTCGGTATAGATATTGAAGTTGGGAACCTCCTTGCAGTGACCCAGTGCACCCAGCACGGCATTGGCGCCTGAGCCTACGCCGCTCTGCAGGTTGAGGAACGACTTGGGGATGAGGCCTTGCTTAAGGTTGTAGAGCAGGAAGTCGGCCACGTTCTGACCTATCTGGGTGGTGATGGGGTCAGGGTCTTTGAAGGAGCGGGCCTCGTCGGGGATATTACACTCTACGATGCCCACTATGCGATTGGAGTCAACTTCCACATAGGGTTTGCCGATGCGGTCGTTGGCCTTGGTTATCATGATGGGGGTGCGAAATGGGTGGTCCTCTATCTCATAGACATCATGGATACCTATGCACGACTTGCTGTGGAAAGTGTTGAGTTCAATGATTATGCCCTGCTTGGCCAAACGGGCTACCGTGGGGCTGATACCGCCTGCGGCTGTAAGGTATATGCGTGCCTTGTCGCCGATGACCTCTACCTCGCAGGCCTCTAGTATGGCCCAGTCCACCTGGCCCAGATAGCCCTGGCGTATCTGGGTGGCCATGTTGGAGAGGTTGAGGTCGGAGTAGGAGATTTCGTTGGCGTTTACATGGCGGCGAAAATCAGGATTGGTGGTGTAAGGTGCGCGGAAGCAGATGGCGTGTTGGTTGCTCATCTCGCCGTCACAACTTTGGCCGGTGCTGGCACCAGTCAGTATGTTTACCTTAAAGGGATGGGTTTCTTCGTGTTCGTGTTCTGCCCTCTTAGCTAACTCTGCGGGCACACTCTTGGGTACACCTGCGGGGGTAAATCCGCTCAAACCTATAGTCTGGCCGTTTTGGATGAGTGCGGCAGCCTCGGCGGCGGTGATGCGTGTAAATGCCATTTTGTTGTGTTTTTAGTTTCGTTTATAATAAGTTGTGTGCAAAGATAACGAATTATAATGGATTACTATCTTTTTATTGCAAAAAAATGCACAAATCTACTTGATTTGTGCGCCAATGGGGTTCTTTAGTCCGCTGTAATTAGTGAGATAGACCTTGGCAGAGCCAAATTTCAGGTACATATCCAGCCTTACAGGCAGGTGGTTGCTATCGTCGGTTACGAAGAAGGTTATTACTTCATTTTGCTCGTCGTCTTCTTCCTCTATAAATGATAACTCCAGACAGCGGTAGGTGGTTTTACTGTCGCGCATCTTTACGTTGGTTTTACCGCGGTAGATAAGTGTCTGTTTCTTTACTCCGTTTCCATCGGTCATCAAGAAATCTATGTGTTTGCCTTTCTTCCAGTGGGCTGTATTAAAGTTGCGGGCTTTGAGCATGATGCTGAGCATATCATAGATCTGGGTGGAACGCGTCTCGTCGCGCTGAGTGATTTTGCCATTGGCATGTATGTACTTCTGTCGGGCTCGACAGTTGTTATTCTGGTAGGACTGGTAGGAGTAATATACCTCGCGTAGTTTGTGCTTCTTGCCCTCAATATCGCGCTTGGTGTAGTATAGGGGGCGCAGTCGGTCAACGGTGACGTAACTGGTCAAAGTGTCGCGTAACACGAAGTAACCGTCGGCCTTTTTGCTACCGCGCATAAGGAGACGCGTGCAGTAGGCGGCCTGGTTGGCGTAACTGCTCTTCTGTATGGTTAGGGTGGCGCTACCTGCCTTGACCCAAACAAAGCCCCAGTTATAGTAGAGGCTGTAGTCTAACTGCTCGCCGCTCTGGAAGGCACTTTGGCTCCAAGCTGTGCGAGGTAGTGTAAGCAGTAATGCCAATATTATAATAAGGTGGTGCTTTTTCATATCCTTATTTTTTTTGCTCCTTGCTTCCTTTCTGTCCCCACTGTTTGGCTCGCTCGGCATTACGGTTTTGTATTTTCTTTTCCTTGTCGGGTTTCTGCTTGGTTATCTCTGAGGGTTTCTGCATGATCAGGGGCGTGCGCATAAGATCCCACTCCTGCTCTTGGTCCCACTTGGCGCGTAGGGTGATAGGTGAGGGGAAGTAATAGACTTCTTCAGGCAGACGGTCGTCACTATAGTTGCCTTCATCCCATTGGCCGTTGCCGTTGCGGTCGATAAAAGCGCGCATATAGTAGGTGCCTGGCTTGACGAAGAAGAAGTTGGCCCTGCCACCCTCGGTGCGCTGTATGCGCACGGCGTTGTCATTCTTATTGAGCAACTCTACGATGGTCATGGTGTCGCTACGTCCCAGGATGGTGGCGGTGAAGGTGCAGTATTTGTCGAGCGATGGTATGGTGAAGCGCTGTTCTATCCTCTGCGACACCTTGCCATAGATGCTTACCAGCGCGGCTGAATCGACTCGCAACAGATATTGCTGCTCGGGGCGCCATTCGCCGTAGAGTACATACTCCATGGGACTGTCCCCAAAGGGCTCCAGTTCGCATGGGGCGGGCAGATAGAGAGTGTCCTCCTTTATATATAGGTGGAACTTGGCCGTGTCAACGGTGAGTAGGGGCTCGGGGCTACGGAAGTGGATGTTGTCGTAGAGGTCTAGCGAGCTGCTGCCATTGACGGTGAGGTTCAGGGGCTCAGGAGGCATCTCTGTTTGATATGCCTTGCCTTTCTTCTTGAGTTTTTCCTGCTTTTGTTCCCACTCCTTATAGACCTCTTGCTCCATCTTGAGCTGGCGACTGCGCGGCAGACGCGAAACGAATTCCAGTGTGTCGGTGCGCTCCACCAGAATGCCCGCAGAGTCGTTCTCCATATATGTCAGGGTGGCCAGCAGGGTGTCAGTGTGGACTAGGGTAGTGTCGCTTATCCAGTAGGTGATGGTGTCGTTCTTGGCAGAGTATTGGGCCACCAGCTTGCTGTCATCGAAGTTGATACCTTTTACTATGGGCTTTTCTGCACAGGGTGCCGTGAAATAGATGTCAAAATGTTCGGGCACTTTGCGCTCGGCCTTGAGCAGGTGGCGGTCGAGGGTGCTCTCGCTGAATGCCAGCAACACTATGTCATCAGGGACGAAATGGGTGTACTTTATCATTCTGACGGAGTCGATATGGGTGGAATCTCGCCAGATGGTATCGGCTCTCTGGTCGGGGAAGGAGCACGGAGTTATGAGGCGGTGACTGAAGGCGAGCATCTCACTTTTCTGGCCGAAGGTATAGTCTCCGTCATTATCCTGCAGGGCGTATATGCGGAAATTGCCTGGTGCTATGCCTCTGATGGTAAACTCGCCACTGCCGTTGGTGCGGGCCATGCGGTCGAAGGGCTTATGGGTGAAGGCCTGCGCGGTGGTGTCGCTGTGCAAGCCTACCAAGATGCCTTTGACTGGTTCCAGGTTGCGGGCGTTGAGCACCTTGCCGCTTACCTCCATCTGGTTTATGCTGTCGCCGGTGGAGAAGGTATAGGTGTATTTGCCCATGGGGTTACCCTCGTTGTTATCGACTATGGCATCACCAAAGTCTATGGTGTAGGTGGTGTTGGCCTTGAGGGTGTCGATGAGCTTGATTTTTATGCGGTGTCCGTTGGCGGAAATCTCGGGCTGGTTGAGTTGCGGGGGTGAAACGACTATCTTGTCGGAGGCGTTTTCCAGCTTTATGTATTCGTTGAAAATTATCTCTATTGTCTTGGGGGTTGCCCCTGTTGCTCCCTCTGCAGGACTGGCACCCACCACTTGAGGCGGTGTCTCGTCGTAGGGACCTCCGTCGGGCGTGCCGGGGCGGGCGCAGCCTATGAGCAGTGTTGCGCTAAGTATAAGTAGTATTTTTTGTGCAGCCCTCATCTTCTGCCAGAGTATTTATTTGTCAATCAAGGCTAGCACTTCTTCAGCTATCTTGCGGTCGTTGCAAAGGCGTGGCACCTTGTGCTGGCCTCCCAGCTTGCCCTTGCTCTTGAGCCAGCGGTCGAAGAGTCCGCTGGGGGCCACAATTATCTCCAGTGGCTGAAGGGTGATATCTTTATAGCGTTTGGCTTCATAGTCGGAGTTGATGTGTTGCAGGGCTTGGTCCAGCACTTCGGCAAAATGGTCAATCTCATCGGGCTGTTTGCGGAAATCTATAATCCATTGGTGGCGACATTTGCCGTTTGCGTCCATAAACACGGGCGCAGCGGTGTACTCTGCCACTTCTGCCCCGGTTTTAGCGCAGGCCTCCATCAGCCCCTTTTCGGCATTGTCAACTATCAATTCCTCGCCGAAGGCATTGATAAAGCTCTTGGTTCTGCCGCTTATGAAGAATTTGTAGGGCTTCAGTTGGGTGAACTTTACGGTGTCACCTATCTGGTAGCGCCACAGGCCGCTGGTGGTGGTGATGACCATGGCGTAGTTGCGCCCGGTTTCCACTTCCCACAGGGGCACTGCCTTGGGGTTGTCGATGCCTACTTCCTCCAGGGGAATAAACTCATAGAAAACGCCCAGGTTGGTTAGCAATAGCATGGCTAAATCCTGCGGATCGTTTTGTACTCCAAAAAATCCCTCGCTGGCGTTGTAGGTCTCCATGTAGTGCATCTTAGGCGAGGAAATGATTTCCTTGTATCGTTCGCGGTAGGGTGTGAAGGCTACGCCGCCGTGAAAAAACACCTCTAGGTTTGGCCATATAGCAGAGATGTCCTGCTTGCCCGTAATCTCCTGCAACCTGGTGAGCACTGATAGCATCCATGATGGCACGCCGCTGATATTGGTGATATTTTTACCCATAGCCTCGCGGGCTATGCGGTCACGTTTCACCTCAAAATCGCTGAGAAGGGCTGTCTCTTTCTTAGGAATACGCACAAGGTTGGCCAGGGGACTGATATTCTCTATTAAGATGGCGCTAAGGTCGCCCACCAGGCTCTCCCTGACGTCGTAGTTCTGCTCATGGCTGCCGCCCAAGATGAGGGCGCGCCCGTCAAAAAGGCGGCTCTCTGGATTGTTGTGCAGATAGTAGGTCACTACGCACTCGCTTCCCTTGTAGTGTGTGTCTTTCAGGCCTTGCCTGCTTACAGGGATAAACTTACTCTTGTCGTTGGTGGTGCCGGAGGATTTGGCGTACCATTTTACCTTGCCGGGCCATAGCACATCTTTCTCGCCGTGGCGCATACGGTCTATGTAGCCCTTCAGTTCTTCATAGGTGCTCACTGGCACATGGCGGCGAAAGTCGTCATAGTTCTTGATGGCATCGAAGTGATGGCTGCGGCCCCACTCGGTGTTGACGGCCTGGTGCACCATGCTCATCAGCAGGTCTTGCTGCTCCTGGTCAGCGTTAAGCTCGCTGTGGCGCAACTGCTCGTATTTCTTCTTGAAGATTGGTCTTGCAAGGGAGGTAATGCCCATAATAATACATGGATTTAATTTGTTGACGGCAAATTTACAAACAATAATTCAAACCGCCTATCCTATGCGGAATGAAACAGCAGCTAAACAACCTTTTTTCACAAATAGGACCACCTTTTATTATTATAGCGGCAACTTTAGGGTACGGGGTCATAGCCGCTGCCTCCCCAGGGATGACAGCGAAGCAGTCGTCGCAAGGCAAGCCATAGTCCCTTCAGTGGGCCATGTTTGCGCAGTGCCTCAACAGCATACTGCGAACAAGTGGGGGTGAAGCGGCATGATGACGGAGTGAGCGGCGAGATACATTTCTGGTAGAAGCGTATGGGCTGTATTAGCAACCACGCCAATGCGGAGGATATTGTATGCAGAAATTTCACAAGTTTACTATTCGATGACTCTCTTTTCTGTCTTTGGCGGAGCGTATTTTTCTTCTATAGAATCAAGTATTTCCTTCATAGCCTCAAAAACGTCGTTGGTAGCGGCAGGGGTATCGCTGAGCCACACAAAGGCAATGTGCATCCTTTTGCCGAGGCTGAGCAGGGCATCACTCAGCGGCTGGTGCTGCAGGCGGAAAGCTTCCCTCACCTGGCGCTTGACGCGGTTGCGGTCAACGGCGTGACGCAGTCGTTTTTTGGCTACCGACACCAACACTTTTATTGCAGGCTCGCTCTTGCCCTCTGCCTCTGCAGGGCGCAACTGATAAATTGCGCGCAGCGGCATTATTTGAATACTACTGCTACGTCCGCGCTCAAAGAGATGTTCTATTTCTTTGAGCGAGGTAATTCGTTCTGTCTTGTGGAACTGGGGCATAGCGTTATGCCACTATTTCTTTTTCTGGCTTTCCAGGTAGCGGTCTATTTCCCCTGCCATGGACAGACCTTGGCCCTGCACTGCCTTGATGTCCACGCGGAAGCCAAGCTCTTCCAGTTTGCTGGCAGTTTTCTCGCCAAAGCAGGCAAACACGGTGTCACCCTGTTTATAGTCGGGGTAATTGTCGAGGAGTGACTTGGCTCCACTGGGGGTAAAGAATACCACCATGTCATAGTCAAAGGGCTGGCTCTTGTCAAGCTCTACGCTAACAGTGCGATACATCACGCAGTCGGTGTGCTGAATGCCCTTGCTGTCAAGCAGCTGCGAAATCTCCTTGTTGTGGACATCGCTTTGCGGGATAAGAAATTTCTCTTTCTTATGCTTCTGCATTACCTCTACCAGGTCGGGTGTCAGGCCGCTCTTGCCAAAAAATATCTTGCGCTTGCGATACTGCACGTATTGCTGCACATAGAGCGATACATGCTGCGAGATAAAGAAGTACTTCATGTCTTCCGGTAGCTTGATGCGCATATCCTTACACAGCGAGAAGAAGTGGTCGATGGCCTGCTTGGAGTTAAACACTATTGCAGTGTGGCTGAGGATATCAACCTTCTGGGCGCGAATCTCGCGAGGGGTGAGGCGCTGTACGCTAATCAGCGATTGGAAATCGATGCTTACGCCGTATTTCTTGGGAAGTTCCAGATAGGGGGACTTGGCAGAAGATGGCTTAGGTTGGGAAACAAGAATCTTCTTTATCATTTTTCAAACTGTCGTTCTTTTGCACAATCGAAATTGCGTATGTTAGAACTTTACATTTTTTATTATATAACCAGAAACTCGTTTGTTGCGACAAGCAATTCCCAAAGAAAAAACAAAGGGAGCAGTTCCAGTGCGCAAAAGTACAAAATTGTAGGGAATAGGCCAAGCACGGAAGTAAAAAAGATTTGTTTGGTTTTATACAGGACTAGCATTTCGGCAAGGGCGATAATGGAAAGCGTTGCGCAAATGCAAACCGAGGGTGGCAAATCGAAGTACAAAATCACCATCAGCAATGGCAGCAAAATTATGGCTTTTCCGAATGCTATCAAGTTGTAGCTGCGCATCCATGTCTGCCGTTTGTCTGTATCAAAAAAGGTCCAGTTAAAAAGGTTAAACACTCCGTACTTGTAGGCAAAGTAGATGAGCAGCACACCCATGTTGGCCAGTAGGAGGATATAGGGTGACAGGATGGTAATGCGGTCTGCCATCTGGTGGCTAAAAAAGGTGAAGCACAGCAGGCTAAGTACTATGCTTTCCAATAGCACTACAAACAGCTGATCCTTTATCTCGCCTTCTGATTTGAGTGAGAAGTCCTCGCTCCTGTCGCGCAGACGGAAGAAGTTTTTCACTTGCATAGCCAGGGCGTGCATTGACCTGCATACCACGAAGGCGCCCATAAAGAGGCAAAGCATCAGTGTAGCAGTAACCACCACGTCATTGCTCAGCCGATAGGGCACGGGCTCGCCGCTCACGCCAACCATGCGGATGGCGCTGTCACCATTTGCCCATTGGCTACCGCTGAAGAACCCCATGCGGTCGGCTATCGGGTAGTGAGCCGTCACGCTGTCAACCTGTGGCATAGTGTCGGGAAGAGCAGCGTTGTCAGTCTGCACCGTGCTATCTGTGGCAAGTGTCTTCACAATTTTTTTTAACTCTGAAATCCTTGTGTTTCTCTTATTCTCTTAAAAGCGTCAGCAGCTCGTCAACGCTGCGGATCACGGTCCATAGGACCTCGTCGCCCTTGTAGCGAAGAAAGCGCTCTTCATGGCAATGGCGAAGCCATGCTTCCAGATGGTCGTAATAGCCATCTTGATTGAGAATAATGATGGGCTTGGCAAACTGACCTAGCTGCTTCTGGGTCACGGTTTCAAAAAGTTCCTCCATGGTGCCCAGCCCACCAGGCAGCACCAGCACGGCATCGCAACAGTCTCTAAACTTCTGCTTACGCTCGGCCATGTCTTTGGTTATTACCACCTCATCAAGTCCCGGGCGCAGCCATCCTTTATCAACCATAAACTGCGGGATGATGCCCACCACTTTGCCGCCGGCATCCTTGCAGCCGTCGCTGCTGGCACCCATCAGGCCCTCACTGCCGGCACCGTTCACGAGCGTCCATCCGTGCTCTGCACACAGCTGGCCTACCTTATAGGCAACCTGCTTATATTTCTTGTCTATCAGTGCGCTCGACGCGCAGTAAACGCATAGACTCTTGCTCATAGTCTTTTTTATTGAAAATTGATTTTTTCAAAGATTAAACGCTTTCTTGATGTCGTCCACGCGGTCCAGTTTCTCCCAGGTAAATAGCTCTACCTCAATGTCCAGTTCCTTGGGGCCGTTGGCTGCCTTGCCGTTGTTGTAGCGGCTGGTGAAGTGTTTTATTATTTTTTGCGGCTCGCGTCCCATATGGCCGTAGGCGGCAGTCTCCTCATAGATAGGCTTGCGCAGCTGCAGGTCACGGATGATTCCGTTAGGTGTCAGACTGAACAGTTGCTTTACCTTCTCGGCTATCTCACCGTCGCTCATGCTCACATGGCTCTTGCCGTAGGTGTCAACAAACACGCTTACGGGCTTTGCCTCGCCAATAGCGTAGCTCAACTGCACCAGCATCTCGTCGCTCACGCCGGCGGCCACCATGTTTTTGGCAATATGGCGTGCAGCGTAGGCTGCCGAGCGGTCCACCTTGCTGGGGTCTTTACCTGAGAAGGCGCCGCCGCCGTGTGTACCCCTGCCACCATAAGTGTCCACTATTATTTTGCGGCCCGTGAGGCCTGTGTCGCCGTGAGGCCCGCCAATCACGAATTTACCCGTGGGGTTTACCAAATAGCGCGGTTCCTCGGTAAACAGGCGGCTTACCTCGGGGTCGTTCAGCTCCCTCATAACTCTCGGCATGAGTATGGTTTTCACATCCTGCTCAATCCTTTCCTGCATCTGCTTGTCGGCCTTGGCCTGGTCGCCGCCGCACTGGTCGGCAGTGATAAACTCATCGTGTTGGGTACTTACCACGATGGTGTTCACGCGCTCGGGGCGGCCATCGTTGCTATATTGTACAGTCACCTGACTCTTCGAGTCGGGGCGCAGGTACTTCATTTCGCGCCCCTCCTTACGTATGGCGGCCAGCGTCTGCATGATGCTGTGGGCCAGGCTTAGGGGCAGGGGCATGTAGTTCTTAGTCTCGTTGGTGGCATAGCCGAACATCATGCCCTGGTCGCCGGCGCCCTGAGCTTCCTCAGTCTCGCGACTCACTCCGCGATTGATGTCTTGACTCTGCTCGTGCACGGCATTGAGTACACCGCAGCTGTCGGCGTCAAAGCAGTATTCCGACTTAGTGTAACCAATGCGTCTGATAGTTTCGCGCGCCACCAGCGGAATGTCGATATAGGCGTCAGAACTAACCTCGCCGGCCACAATTACCTGACCGGTGGTCACCAATGTCTCGCATGCCACGTGAGACTGAGGGTCATAGGCCAGCAGCTTGTCAAGCACGGCATCGCTTATCTGGTCGGCCACCTTGTCGGGATGGCCTTCGCTTACGGATTCAGAAGTAAATAAGTAACTCATCTTTTATACCTTTTAATAATTATACATAGCGCAGTATAGAAGATAGAGAGAGCCGTGTTTTAGCATTTTTTCCAGTGGTTGCAATCAGCACAAATCTGTCCACTTCTAAACTTTGCCGTGCAAAGGTAGTGCAAACCGAGAGAAAAACCAAATTTTATTTGTGTTTTTCCGAGACGTTTCCTATCTGGACTCGCAAATAGTAAGGCAAAGAATGCAATTTGAGAGAAATCTTTTTGTTAGGCAATAATATAGATGTTGGCACAGATAACACTACCTGCGAAATGGTCATACGCACCTGTTACTGTTAAGTTTATATCATACGCCCCTGTCGCTTCGCGACACCCCCTCTATCTTAGAGGGGGAGCCGTCTCCTTGCCATCAAAAGCAGAACGGCTTGCAAGCTCTCCCTCTAAGATAGAGGGAGTACCCCGAAGGGGGGAGGGCGTATGAAAGTAACTATGAAAGCAGAACGGCTTGCGGTAGAGCAGTTCGCGATGCCTGCGGCATTCTTAGAGGGGGGGGCGGCTCCCTGTTTTTCTTGCACTTACATACAGCAGAATGGTGTACAGATCCATCCTCTTTCTGAAATAGAGGAGTGTAAGAGTTACGCCTTCTTTTCTTCGCGTATGTCAGTGCACAATGTCTATCTGGCTGAAGGTCATGCTTAAGGCATCGAGGGTGAGTAGCCGGTCGGTGAGGAGCTGACCTATGCCGGTAATGTGTTTGATGGCCTCGGCAGCTTGGATGGTGCCTATGATGCCGGCAGCTGCGCCAAGCACTCCGGCGCGTGAGCAGGTGAGTATCTCGTCGGCTGCGGGTTGTGGGCCAAAGATGTCGCGCAGTGTGGCGTGGCCGGGCAGATAGGTGAAGGTATAGCCCTCATAGCGCAGCAGTGCGCCGTGACTGAAGGGTTTAGCGGCCTCTACGCAGGTGTCGTTGATAAGGTATTTGGCCTCAATGCTGTCGGTGGCGTCAATAATAAAATCGTAGTCGGCAATGACTTGCGGCGCATTGCCGGCCTCAAGGAAACGGTTGATGCCAACTATGTTGACATCGGGATTGAGACTGTGCAGTTTCTCCGTGGCGGAGAGGGTTTTGGGTTTGTCGAGGTCGGGAGTGAAATGGAGTATCTGGCGCTGCAAGTTGCTGAGGCTGACCTTGTCGCCGTCCATCAAGGCGATGGTGCCCACGCCTGCGGCAGCCAGATAGAGTGCTGCAGGCGAACCAAGGCCGCCCACGCCGATGATGAGGACGCGGGCGGCCTGGAGCTTGCGCTGCCCTTCGGGTCCGAAATGAGGCAGCTTCATGTGGCGACTATAGCGCAGTGCCTGTTCGCCGGTCATGATTCAAGGGGTTTCTTAGTGACCGAGAACAGCCTTGCGGTGCTCCTGATACTTAGCGTAAGCCTCCTTGGTGGCATCGTCCATCTGGTCCTCCATGCCGTAGAGGGCATTGTCCAGCTGGTTCATCTGCTTGAAGAGCTCGGTGTCGCCGCCGAAGAGGCCGTCAGTAACGAGGCCGCTTGCTTTCTCCTTGAGCTCCTCAGCGGGGAAGGTCTGCTCGAAATAGGTCAGGATGCCGTCGGCCTGCTTTACTACCTCGGGATAGTCCTCGGAGGTGAGGCTGAAGATTTTGTCGGTGAGCTCGCTAACCTTGGATGAGTCGTAAGGCTTGCTGCCGCAAGACATAATCAGGGCTGCAACGGCAGCCATTGCAAAAAACTTAATGCTTTTCATTGTTGTGAAAATATTTAGGATTGTTAAACAAAAGGATTATTTCTTTTTCTCGTTTTTCTCGTATTGCTTCAGCAGCTGTTTATACCACTCGGGTTCTTTGCCGAAGATGCTGCGTAGCTTGGCGGTATCAAACTTAAGTTGGCGGTCATAGGTGTAAATGCCGTTTTGCTCCTGCTCTATATCGGTGAGCTGGGTGTAGGTGTAGCCGTTGATATAGTCGAAGGTGAGCACAGTGTCAACGGTGCTCTCCAGCCGGGTGTAGAGGGCCTCAAGGTCTTTGGGGCCTTCGCCATAGCCCCAGGTGTTCTCGGCATATTTCTCGATTACCCAACCAATTCCGCCGATTTCATCGAGGAAATAGGGCTGCCCTTTGTACTTGGCTTCCTTCTGCTGATTGAGGGTGGGCACTGTGCCGTCGCCCTTGAGGGTGAGCTGTTTTTTGAGCTCGGCAGCGTTGCCCTCATAGTTGTGGTAAGACCAGATGTCGGTCTTGGCCTGATGATAGCCGCCGCTCACATCGTGGACGGGGCGGTAGTCTATGCGGTGGGTGAGGTCATAGACGTCGCCCAGCAGACGGTCGTGGTTGACACCGTCGCTGCTGCGTCCCCATGTCTCGTTGAAGGGGGTCCAGGTGATGATGCTGGGGTGGTTGCGGTCGCGCTCAACCACCTCCTGCCACTCGGTCAGGAAATTGCGGGCGGCAGCTACGCCGTTGATGTCCATTCCCCATGAGGCAGCCTCGCCCCAGGTGAGGTATCCCAGCTTGTCGGCCCAGTAGTGGAAGCGCTCCTCAAACACCTTCTGGTGGAGTCGGGCTGAGTTGAAGCCCACGGCCATGGAGCGCTCGATGTCAGCCTTGAGGTCAGCGTCGGTGGGAGCGGTCCAGATGCCCTTGGGATAGAAGCCTTGGTCGAGCACCATGCGGAGATAGAGGGGCTTATTGTTGAGGAAATAGCGGTTACCTTCAATGTGAATCTTGCGCATGCCGGCATAGCTCTGCACGCGGTCGATGACCTGGCCCTGCTTGTTGAGCACCTCATATTCCAAGTCATAGAGGAAGGGACTTTCAGGCGACCAGGTCTTGACATTCTTGACAGGCAGAACGATAATCATGGGGTTGGTGGCTTTCTGTGTGGTGGTGCAGACAGCCTTGCCGTTGTCA
Organism: uncultured Bacteroidales bacterium; assembly: GCA_902788275.1. GTDB lineage: Bacteria > Bacteroidota > Bacteroidia > Bacteroidales > Bacteroidaceae > UBA6382. The sequence continues at coordinate 26,703 of CADAJV010000008.1, forward strand.
AGGAGCTTGACCCTCAGCTGCAGGCCGTCCTGCAGGGCATAGAAGGCGGGCTCAAGGATGAAGCGGCTGTTGTCGAGGTCGGGCTTGACATATACACCTTTGAGGGCCTGCGGTGCTACGGCCTCCATCCATACAGTCTGCCAGATGCCGGTAACGCGGGTGTAGTAGCACCCGGAGGAGTAGAAGGCGTGGCTCTGCTTGCCACCCGTCTGGGTGCCTGAGCGCACGTCGTCTTTCACCCACAGGATGAGGTTGGCCTCTTGTCCGGGGGTGACATAGTCGGTTATGTCAATCTCAAAGGACGAACTGCCGCCCCAGTGGCGTCCGGCCACAGCACCGTTGACATAGAGGGTGGCGTAGTAATCGACGGCCCCGAAGTGGATGAGAATCTTCTTGCCCTCCCAGTTGGCGGGGATGCTGACCTTGCGCTGATACCAGATGGCAGGGATAAAATCCTTGTAGCCAACGCCGGAGAGTTCGCTCTCGGGGCAGTAGGGCACGGTGATTTTGTTGGGAAATCCCTCGCTCTTGTCAAACTTGCGGCCTACGCCGGTGTTGCTGAGGTCAAACTCGTAGGTCCAGGTGCCGTTGAGGTTTATCCAGTCGGCGCGCTCAAACTGCGGGCGCGGGTATTCGGGACGCGGAATATCGGTCTGTGCCATGCCGGTGAGGCAGAGGGCAACGGCAAGAAGGGTGCTAAGTATTTTCATGTCTAAACCTTTTTATATTATTAACAGGGAGTTAACGGGTAATCAACAGAATAACATTAAAAGTTTTAATGCCCGGCATTTATCTGCGCGGTGCGCGGTGGTGGCGCGGTGGTGCGGGAGCACGGTGGCGCGGTGATCTCTCGTAGTGGTGGTGGGTAACCACATATCCGCGAGGCGGAGCGTAATAGTAGTCATCGTAGGGCCATAGACAGCTGCCCATCAGCATTGACGCAATGGCAACCAATGCAATAATCGCGAGATTTCTCATGGCGGTATAGGTAAGTAGTTATTCGTTAGTCTCCTCCAGGGTGAAGGCCGACGAGCCGTCGAAGCAGTGGGTGCAAATATGGCACTTGGGCAGGCCGATAGCCTTGACAAGGTCCTCCAGCTTGGTAAATTTGAGGCTGCTGAGGTTTAGCCGGCGGGCAATCTCGCTGACCATGCGCTTATATTCGGGTGAGTCGGTCTCGGTGTATTTCTGCAGGGTCTCCTCGGAGGGGTTGGGGCCCTCAAATTCCTCGATGATGCGGCGGGTGATGAGCTCGCGGTCGCTCTTGGAGGAGGTGAAGTTGATAAATCGGCAGCCATAGACCAGCGGCGGGCAGGCAATGCGCATGTGTACCTCCTTGGCTCCGTCGTCGAAGAGAATCTTGGTGTTGTCTCTCAGCTGGGTGCCGCGCACTATGGAGTCGTCGCAGCAGAGCAGGCGCTTGCCCTTGAGGAGGTCTTTGTTGGCAATAAGTTTCATCTTGGCCACCAGGTTGCGCATTTCCTGATTGGCGGGCATGAAGGAGCGCGGCCAGGTGGGGGTGTATTTGGCGATGCAGCGCAGGTAGGGAACCTTGGCACCGACGGCATAGCCCGTGGCCATGCCCACGCCTGAGTCGGGGATGCCGCAGGCGCAGTCCACCTCGGTGTCATCGGCCTCGCCCATGGCCTTGCCGCACTCAAAGCGCACCTGCTCAACATTCTTGCCCTCGTAGCAGGAGGTGGGAAATCCGTAATATACCCACATGAAGGCGCAGATCTGCATCTTCTTGTTAGGCTTGCGCAGCTGCTCCATGCCGTTGGCTCTGATCTTGATAATCTCGCCCGGGCCGACAAAATGCTCCACGCTGTAGTCAAGGTTGGGAAAGGCGGTGCTCTCTGTGCTGACGGCCATGGCGCCGTCCTTGCGGCCCACCACGATGGGCGTGCGGCCCCACGCGTCGCGTGCGGCTATCACGCCGTCCTCGGTCAGGAGCAGCATGGAGCAGGAGCCCTTTACCTTATTATATACATTCTCGATGCCCTCTACGAAGGTGCGGCCCTTGACAATGAGCAGCGAGATGAGCTCGGTGGGATTGATGCGTCCGGAGGTAAACTCGCTGAGGTGCTCGCCCTCGCTGATAAGTTCCTGAGCCAGCTCTTCAAGGTTGTTGATCCTGGCCACGGTGACCAGGGCAAAGCGGCCCAGGTGGCTGTTGGTGAGCATGGGCTGGGCATCAGTGTCACTGATTACGCCAATGCCGGCGTTCCCGTCAAACTTGTCAAGCTCGTCCTCAAAGCGCGGACGGAAGTAGGAATTCTCCAGATTGTGTATCTCACGTTCAAAATGGCCCGACCCGTTGATGGTGGCAATGCCGCCGCGGCGGGTGCCAAGGTGAAACTGATAGTCCGTGCCGTAGAATACGTCGGTAATGCACTTCTGCTTGCTTACCACTCCAAAGAAACCGCCCACTGTAGTCTGTTTTAATGTTGTTAATAAGAAAAGGATGACAAAAACGAGTTGCAAATTTAATAATAAAAAGCGAAAAACATGGCTCATTTTCCAAATAATCACTAATTTTGCACTTCGGAAAGCCGCAAAAGCGAAGCCTTCGCGAAGATTTCGTCGGTGGTTGCGCCGTCTTGAAAGAGGCTGGGCCTCTTTAGGCGCGGGCTGACATTAAGAAATCTGAGAGCCTTGGCGGCATGGGCTTCCTGCTGTCCCTGTAGTTCAATGGATAGAACAGCAGTTTCCTAAACTGCTGATTTGGGTTCGATTCCCAGCGGGGATACCACACAGAGGAAAGAAAGGGAAGAAAAAACAACTAAAACACTGAAAAACAGGCCTATTTCAAAATGGGCTTGTTTCTCTTTTTGTCCTATTTTGTCCCTTTTTGTGATATTGTTTATACTTTTTTTATACTTTTCAAAAAGAAAGTATTATCTTTGCACAAACTTTTAAAATACAGAGAGATGGCACAGAAAAATAACAGGCCTAAAATTGCCGCTGATGGCACATATTTAGTAGAAAATAGTTTAGTGAATAATGGCCGAGGCCAAAATCCAAAATTATATGCAAGGATATTGCCGAATGGAATGAGCAGCCTTTATTTGCGCTTTTATCTTGGTTATCAAAGAATTAGCGGCAAGACAACATACAAAAAAGAATTGCTCAGCGGTCTTTTTATAACTACCACACCCAGGACACCAATAGAGAGGCAAAATAATGAGGAAATTTTAAGAACTGCGGAGAAAATAAGGCAAAAAAGGGCGAATGAATTGATAGAAGATAAAGATGGCTATGAGGTACAAAAAAAAGGACAAAACAGCTTTCTTGATTATTTTGAGGCATATATTTCTAAATACACCAAAAAGGACATAAGGCTATTGAAAGGAAGTTGTAGGCATTTCAAAGAGTTTTTGAGAGATACACCGGAATATAACATGATAGCAGATAATCTCAGTTTTAGGCAGCTTAGCAAGGATATGGTAGAAGATTTTGCAGACTATCTCAATAACAAAGGCCGAGGGGAGGGGCCGCATGCTTACTTTGCGAGATTTAAGAAAGTAGTAAAGGAGGCAGTAGAGCATGGGTATATAAGAAAAAATCCATGTAGCGGAGTTGTTTTGCGGGTAGATGACAGCACCCTAAAAAAAGACATTCTTTCTGTTGAGGAAATACATGCTCTTATAAGCACAACATACAGGACACAGAACAAAGAAGTAAGGCGCGCTTTCCTTTTTAGCTTAAACTGCGGCTTGCGCTTTTGTGATGTAAGAGAACTGACATTTGCAAACATAGATTATTCCAACAAAATGCTCAGATATGACCAACAAAAGACAAAGGGGCATTCAGAGAGTAGCGGTGTTATAATAAGCCTTGATGATACCCTTTTAGAATTGTTAGGGCGGCCAGCCGAGGGACAAACAAGGCAAAGTAAGGTTTTTGATTTGCCGAGCGCAAATGCTTGCAATAAGGCTTTGAGTAATTGGGCGGCAAAGGCGGGCATAGAAAAACATATAACTTGGCACTGCGCAAGACATTCATGCGCGGTAAACTTGCTTGATAGGGGCGCAAGCACTACCACAGTCCAGAGCCTCTTGGGACATTCTAGCCTTTCTATGACAGAAAGGTATTTGAGGGCAATAGACAAGCGCAAGGCAGAGGCAATAAGTGGCCTTTCTGCGGCAATTTTTAAACAAGGAAACAAATAAAAGCAAAGAACAATGGATATACACATAGAAATAACAGGCAACAATAATTCTGTTTATATTGTTGATAGCGGCAAAACTAACAGCAACAAAGATATAATGGAGGCCTTGTTTTCTTATATCGACAAGCAAACAAAGATACAAGGCCATTTTATAGATTTTATTGAGAAGATGCTGCAAGAATAAACACACAAACTCAAATGATAACATGGAAGACAATTTAATGACCGACAGGCAGCTTGTTTTAGATTTTGTAGGTAAATTGCAATACTACCTTGATGAGAGAAAGGCCGAGGGATACCCCCCCCGCCTTGACTATGCAGCAGAGTTTACACCCGCTTTTGTAAACAGCCTAAAAACAGCGGTTGCAAATATACAAAAGTATGTTGAGGCCGAGAATGACTATGGCTTTGCGATTGAGATTTGCCAACATGCAAACATCTTGGTACTTTTAGAGGCCAGGGGCTGTTATGTTGGCTACCATGATACACAATTTTTGGCAGAGGGGATAAAAGAGGTTATAAACATCATTTGCCATATTGAGAAAATAATATGTGGGGCTGTTTTGGGTAGTATGATACAGGCCGATTTTTGGCACATTTATGGCAAGGAAATTGTAAGGGGCAAAAACACCCCAAATTTGGAGGAAAAAAGGCCGATACCTACAAACATACTGCAAAGCAAATTAAGCGCGGCAGAGGGAAAATATGCAAGCAGCAGAGAGCCTCAGCGGGCAAAAAAGGGTAGGCCAAAGGGGAAAAAACTTGCTTTTGCGGATAAAATCATTTGCGAGGATAAAGATGGGCTATTGAATAAGTTACATGAAGTATGTGATGCGCAAGAATTTGGCACAGCATTTAAGACAATTGCTGTTTATATTGGGGTGGCAGAAAGATATAAACTGATAGATGGAGTAAAAAAGCGAGATGTAGAGAAAGAGTTTGGGGTAAGTGGAGGCAGCCAATATTATCGATACATAAAGAAAAACACATCAGAAGTTAAAGTTTATTTCAGAAAAAAAGCTGAAAAAGACTTGAAACCCTTTGCAGATGGGCAATAGCCGAGCAAAAATTTAGGTGTAAAAAAAATGACCATTTTAATGACCAAATTTTTTTGGTCATTTTTTTTTGTTTTCCTTGATAGTACTTTTGCGGCAGATTTCTTGATTTGAGGGAAGTGGCTACCCTTGGAGAGAGAAACAGGCGAAGCCCACACCTAGCCAATGGAGGGCGGCCAGAAATAGTTGTATAATCTCCTAAAAACAAACAAAAATGGAGAACAAAAGTTTTATGACCTCAGCCGAGGCCGCAAGTTATTTAAGTATGGGACTTTCAACCTTGCATAAAAAGACCATGCGCAAGGAAATCCCTTGTTACAAGCCAACAGGCAAAAATCTATACTTCAAAGCAGAAGAACTTGATGCATGGATAGCCCGGGGCAGAGTTAAGACAGATGCAGAGATTGAGAGAGAGGCGCAAGCCTATTGCATGCAGAAAGGAGGCCGCAAATGATACTTTCAGCAGCATATATCTTTAAGAAGAATGCGGACAAATCAAAAACCCGCCTTGATTGCATAGCCTCAACAGGGAACTATGAAGAATTTGAAATGTTGAGAGCTGTTAAGGATATAAAGGAAACAGCTTTTCGCAATGCTACCCGCAAGGGCTCTTTGGCGGTGTATTATACAGCAGCACCCAATGAGAATTATGGCGGCATAGATGGCCGCAAGGCTAGCCGCTATTTGGTAAAGAAACGCAACATTTCTGGCATTTACAAGCCAGATGCAGAACTTGGCTTTGCCTATGGCGATATGTATGGAACAGGCGATGCGCTGTTGTTTGTGGAGAGAAGTTTTTCTGAAACAAGCGATGGTGTAACAGCGGGCAGCGAGTTTGTTGTGTTGGTGGCCAAAGGCAAAAGACATGACCAATTGGCCTTGTATTATGAGTTGGTAAATGGTGGCCTTGATGAAGAAATAGAGAAACTTTTGAGCCAGGCTAAAAGCGAGGTGCAAAAGGACTAAAAATGCTGTTTTCTATATTAAGGTGTAATTTGTTACCATTTTTGTAACACTATGATAGACACAATAAACTTTATTCTTACCGCAAACAAGGTTGGCGGGGTGGACTTTCTTGCAGACACTACCCCCTACCTTGATGAGGCGGGTGTGTATAAAAATAGCAATGGCTACATTTCTGTTCATGGCCGCCTTGGGAATTTCAATGTGACTGTTACAGAGGCGGCAGTGAAAGTCAGAGATGGAAGTTTGTGTAAACACTACCTTGGAGATAATTTTAAGACTATGGGTAGGCGGCAGATAGGGGAGGCGGTGGAAAGCCTTAGTGATGAATTGCATTTGCCTATGGGAGAGGCAAAGGTTACCCGCCTAGATGTTGCGGCAAATATAATGATGAAATACCCCCCGGAGGTGTATTTTCCTTACCTTGGAGATAAGACATTTGCAAAGAGGTTGGCAGAGCCACATGGCATATACTATGTTTTAAGCGGAGGCCGCCTTTGTTTCTATGACAAGGTAGCGGAGCAGAAAGCACACAAAGAGCCTATCCCGGAATTGTATGCGGGTAAAAATGTGTTGAGATATGAGCAGCGATACATAAGGAGGATAAACAAGCAGCTTTTGTATGATGTTACAGGCGGTGTGTTGTCTAATGAGTATTTTTATAAAAGGCTTTTGGATAATTGGCTTTTATCATACAAAAGCATTAAGAAACTTGCAGACATAAATGTAAACTTTGAGATAATGAGTAACAAAAAAGACTTTGAAAGAGGCATAATGCTTTTGGGTGTAAACTCAATTGGAGGGCAAGAAGTTTTGTTGCAGCAGATTGCCGAGGCTCAGAAGAAAGGAATTTTGAAAAGGAAACAGGCATATGACTTGCGGCAAAAGTTGAATGATGTTTGTAGCCTTAAATCTGCGCTTGTGGAAAAGAGCGGCCTTGTTTCTGAACTAGACAAGAAGATGCAACAGGCTATTGCTTTCTATCGCTAGTAAGGCGCGCGCGCTTGCGCATTTCCCCCGCTGAATGTATGGCAAAAACACCTCAGTTGTAAAAATTGGGGTGTTTTTCTCTTTGTTTGCTGAAACTTTTTATTTCTTTGACACAGCCTCAGCGGGTATATTGTGTTGAAATTTGTACTTTATTTATACTTTTGCCAAAGTCAAACATGCAGCAAATGCAATTGTAGCCGATGTTTGCTGAAATGTATTGTGTTCCCAGCGGGGATACCACCGATTATGATAAGGACGACTCACTGGAGCCGCCCTTTTTTTGTGCCCTGCGGGAGCCGAGGCAGCAGAAAAGACAGACAAACAGCGAGCAGGCGCAGCCAAAAAGCGTGGAAACGCAACGAAACCCCGTGGAGACGGCATAAAAACGCGTCAAGACTCCATAGTTTTCCCGGGAATAATTTAACACCTCCGCGAGAATAATTTAAAACCTCCGCGAGAGTAATTTAAGTTTCCCGCGAGAGTTTTAGATTATTCCCGCGAGAGTTTTAGATTATTCCCGCGGGAGTTTTAAATTATTCCCGCGGGAGCGTTGATGTTTTCACGCGTTTTTATCGCCGTTTGTCAGAGATAAATTTTTTGCCGACGGGAACGAATTTTTTGCCGACGGGAACGAATTTTTTGCCGACGGGAACGAATTTTTTGCCGACGGGAATGAATTTTTTGCCGACGGGAACGAATCGGTTGGTGACGGGAACGAATCGGTTGGTGATGGAGATAAATCGGTTTCCGACGGATAAAAATGATTTCTGTCCGCAGAAAGGGGCGGGCCGGATGCGCTGAAATGACTTTAGAGTGTTCCAAAATATGGCTGAAGGGGGCTTTTGACGCAATAAATTGGCGTTTTGGGTTCGGAAGTGAGGATTTTTGTGTACTTTTGCAGGGCTTTATATATATATGAATAGTTGTATGAATGCTGTGAGAAAGATTTTTGTGCTGGTGGTGCTTGGTGCGCTGCTGTTTGGCGCGGTGCCGGCACGCGCGGTGCTGAAGGAGCGTGACCTCAACCAGACTATCTCGGTGCTGAGGGCTGAGCTGGAGAATGCCTTCCGCGAGCAGAAGGAGCGGATGGAACGCTACCACAAGCAGGCGGAGCTGCAGCACCAGGCCATGGTGGAGACCATGCAGCACAGCGACCAGATAGCGCTGATGCTCTATTCGCAGAAGGAGGAATATACCTTTGACCTCACCTATGCCTGCCATGAGGCTACGGAGCAGTACCGCGAGTTCAGGCGCAGCCGTGTGCCTTACCAGAAGATTATGGCCCGCATGGAGCAGGAGGTGCAGAGATACAAGTCGCTGCTTGATGCGCTGAAGGGCCTCTCGCCGCTCAGTCTCAATGAGACGAGCCAGAAGTATCGCGACGTCTGCATCAAGCTGGCCACCAAGATGCTCAACAATGTGCGCGAGACCAAGAACAGCCTGGCCGTTGATCAGGCGCACTATGCGGAGATGGGCAAGAAGCTCAAGAAGGTGCACGACTACGCGCAGAAGCGCTATGAGGAGATACAGAACAATATCTTTGTCAATGGCGGCCAGAGCTACTTTACCGTGCTGAAGCGGCTGGGGTGGTCGATTGATGAGGCCAGGAACGACACGCAGGAGAAATATCGCGTGGAGTCTATCAACACCAAGGACGGCGTGCGCATCAAGGTCAACTCGCAGTGGAGGGGACCGGGCGTGATTTTCTTTGCAGTGTTCATATTGTTCTACCTTATCCTGGCGGCAGCGCTGAGCAGCGCTATCATGAAGTGGCTGGTGCCCAAGCGGCTGCGCACTCCCGAGTTTCTGAAGAAGCGGGTGTGCATTGGTCTGGTGGCGGCCATCATTATCTTTGCCGTGGTGATATCGGTTGTGCGCGTCTCGATGGGGCACAACAATTTCATGCTGATGGCCAGCGGTCTGCTGATAGAGTATGCCTGGCTGGTGGGCGTGATATTGCTGTCGCTGCTGGTGCGCCTGAACGGCGACCAGATTAAGAGCGGCTTCCGCATCTATACGCCGGTGATGCTGATGGGCTTTGTCATCATTGCGTTCCGCGTGATATTCATTCCCAACAATCTGGTCAACCTTATCTTCCCGCCGCTGCTGGCCGTGTTTACGCTGTGGCAGTGGATTGTGGTGAGGCGCAACAACCGCAACATCCCCAAGAGCGACATGTTCTACACATGGATTTCGCTGGTGATTATGATGGTGTCAACAGTGGCTGCCTGGGTGGGCTATACCCTGCTGGCGGTGCAGATACTGATTTGGTGGATGTTCCAGCTCACGTGTATCCAGACTATCACCTGCTTCTATCATATGCTGGAGCGCTATGAGGCCCGCAAACTGGCCGCCAAGGTGGCACGACAGCAGAGGTTCAAGGCCAGGAAGGCTCAAAACTCCAACTTCGACTCGGCTGCCGCCCTGCAGAAGATTAAGGAAAATCCCGGAGCATACATTGTCAACACGTGGTTCTTTGACCTTGTCTATAAGGCCGTGGTGCCTGTGCTGGGCGTGATGAGCGTGATGTGGAGCATCTGGTGGGCTGCCGATGTGTTCAATCTCTCACACTCGGTGATAGACTTCTTCCTGACAGACTTTATCAAGATTCCCAATGTGCTCTACCTGAGCCTGCAGAAGATAGTGCTGGCCTGCAGCCTGTGGTTTATCTTCCGCTATGTGAGCTATCTGCTTAAGTCGCTCTACAAGCTCAGAACCCATACTCCCAAGCTGCGCAACTCGCAACGCCAGAGGGTAGAGCGCGTGGTCAGCTCACGGCCCAATATCACCCTGGCTAACAATGTGATTGCCATCCTTGTGTGGGGCTCCTATTTCATCATCTGCATGTTGATGCTCCACATTCCCGGCGGCGCCATCAGCATCATCTCCGCCGGCTTGGCTACCGGTGTGGGCTTCGCCATGAAGGATCTGCTGGAGAATTTCTTCTATGGCATCTCGCTTATGACCGGCCGCATCCGCGTGGGTGACTTCATTGAGTGCGACGGCGTTCGCGGCAAGGTGGAGAGCATCACTTATCAGAGCACACAGATTGCCACCCTCGACGGCTCCATAATAGCCTTCCTCAACAGTGCGCTGTTTAACAAAAACTTCAAGAACCTAACCAAGAGCCACAGCTATGAGCTACTCAAGGTGCCCTTCGGCGTGGCCTACGGCACCGATATCAATCAGGTGCGCAGTGTGCTGACCAAGGCCATCAACAACATGCAGGCCAAGACACGCGACGGCCGTGACGTCATCAGTACCAAGCTCGGCACCGATGTGCTCTTTGAGGAGTTTGCCGACAGCAGCGTCAACCTCTTCTTTATCTGCTGGATAATAGTGGAGGAGAAACTCATGATTACCAGCCGCATTAAGGAGACTATATATAACACCCTCAACGAAAACAATATCTCCATTCCCTTCCCGCAGAGGGATGTGCATATTATTGGAGAAATAGGGAGTAAGGAAAAAAAGAGCAAGGGGTAGAAGCAGAGGCTGTTATCCTCTTATCCCCTCTCATGAGCGAGGCTCCTGACGCAGGGCACTCCCTGCAAACACACAACACATCACATATAACATATCATATATCAAAGAGATGCAACCGTTAATAATCTACAACACCTTGTCGCGCAACAAGGAATTGTTCAAGCCCATCAATGAGGGCCATGTGGGCATGTACGTATGCGGACCTACCGTCTATGGCGATGCCCATCTGGGCCACGCCCGCCCGGCCATAACCTTCGACCTTCTCTATCGCTACCTGCTACACCTCGGCTACAAGGTGCGCTACGTGCGCAACATCACCGACGTGGGCCATCTGGAGCACGATGCCGATGAGGGTGAGGACAAGATAGCCAAGAAGGCCCGGCTGGAGCAGCTGGAGCCGATGGAGGTGGCGCAGTACTACACCAATCGCTTCCATCAGGCCATGGACGCCCTCAACGTGCTGCCGCCAAGCATAGAGCCCCACGCCTCCGGCCATATCATAGAGCAGGAGCAGCTGGTGAAGGAAATCCTTGACAACGGGTTCGCCTATGTCAGTGAGGGCAGTGTCTATTTTGACGTTGAGAAATACAATCAGAAGTACCGCTACGGCAAGCTCTCCAATCGCAACCTTACCGACGTAATCAACCACAGCCGCACCCTTGACGGTCAGGACGAAAAACACAATCAGGTGGACTTTGCCCTCTGGAAGAAGGCACAGCCGCAGCATATCATGCGCTGGCCCAGCCCTTGGAGCGACGGTTTCCCCGGTTGGCACTGCGAGTGTACCGCCATGGGCCGCAAGTATCTGGGCAGCCATTTTGATATCCACGGCGGCGGCATGGACCTCGTCTTTCCCCACCATGAGTGTGAGATAGCGCAGGCCGTAGCCTCGCAGGGCGACGACATGGTCAAGTACTGGATGCACAACAACATGATAACCATCGAGGGCAAAAAGATGGGCAAGAGCTATAACAACTTCATCACCCTCCAGCAGTTCTTTGATGGCAGCCACGAGAAGCTGCAAGAGGCTTACAGCCCCATGACCATACGCTTCTTTATCCTACAGGCCCACTACCGCTCCACCGTCGATTTCTCCAACGAGGCTCTACAGGCCAGCCGCAAGGGCATGGAGAGACTTTTCGATGGAATTGCACAACTTGAGCGTCTGCAGCCCACCGAGGGCGGCACCATTGACAAAGCCTATGCCGAGGAGTTGCGCCAGAAGTGCTACGATGCCATGAACGATGACCTCAACTCGCCAATCGTAATCAGTCACCTGTTTGAAGCCTGCCGCGTTGTCAATCAGGTGGCCGACCACCAGCAGACTATCACCGCCGACGGCCTTGAGGCTCTGCGGGAGGTGTTCCATACCTTCACTTTTGACATCCTTGGCCTCAAGGCTGAGGCCGACGGCAGCAGTGAGCGTGAGGAGGCCTTCTCCGCCGCCATCGACCTCCTGCTGGAGACCCGCGCCAAGGCCAAGGCCGCCAAGGACTGGGCTACCAGCGACCTCATCCGTGACCGCCTGGCCCAACTGGGCTTTGAGGTTAAGGACACCAAGGACGGCGCTACGTGGAAATTAAACAAATAGGCGGGCGACGATTCCCCTGTTTTATGAAGAAACCCTGCGGGCGGTCTTAACGGCTGCCCGTTTTTTCTGTCATATACTTGCCGCCAATAAAATGACAAGACAAAAGCGATGCGAAGAAAAAGACTCTTTTCTTGCTGACAAAAGAAGATTTTAGGAAGATATAATGAAATGTGCCGTAAAAAGTCGATTTTTTTAGTCTATTTAATATTACTTTAAAAAGTTTTCTCTATTTTTGTAGGCAGAATGTGTGCGTGTGCACATGTACTTAGGAAAGATAAAGTAAAAAACAAAAAAATAACAACAAAATGAAACTGAATCTCAAGAAAAGCCTGTTTGTGCTGGCTCTGTTGACAGTCGGCACAAGTTTCTACAGCTGTAAGGACGATGTGGATGAATCTGATCTCTACACGTTCAAGGGTAGCACCATCATCTCCTTCCTGGAGGAGTCGGAGAACTACACGGACTTTGCCTATGTTTGTTCCAAGGTGAAGCTAAGCAAGAAGAGTGAGTCTAACATCGCGCAGCTGCTGTCCACCCGTGGCAACTACACTGTGTTTGCGCCTACCAACGAGGCTCTGCATGCTTATCTGGACTCTATCTATGTAACTCCTAACTACGACATCACACAGATACCCGACTCCACTGCCGAGTATATCGTCCGCAATGCCATTATAGACAACGGCAATAGTGACGCCTACCTTACCACCGACTTCCTTGTGGGTGCACTGGGAAAGACCAACATGAACGACCGCTATATCACCATCAGCTATGACAATGACTCAGTTACCAACAAGGCCATAACGATGGTTAACGAGCATTCCAAGATTGTTAATCCCGACGTGGAGGTTACCAATGGCGTGGTTCATGGCGTGGACAATGTTGTCCAGATGTCTAACGCCTATCTGCCCGACCTTATTGAGCAGACTCCTAACCTCAAGATTTTCTCCATGCTGCTCCGTCAGACTGGATGGGATAAGAAGATGGAGGTCTATCGTGATGAGGACTACGAGATGAACCACCCCGAGACGATGACCATAGAGAGCGGTACCTACCGCTGTCCTGAGCATCGCTACATTGGCTTTACCGCCTTTGTGGAGCCCGATAGCCTCTTTGTTGCCCAGTGGGGAGTGCCCGAGCCCGACATCAAGAATGGCATCCTGCAGAACGGCGAGGAAATCCTGGCCGTTATCAAGGACAGATGCGCAGAGGCCTATCCCGATGCAGCAGGCACCGACCTCAAGCAGGAGGATAACGCCGTCAACCAGTTTGTCAGCTATCACCTGCTGCCCCAGCGCCTCACTCTTGACAAAATTGTTGTTCACCACGCCGAGATGGGTTTTGCCTACAGCAACCCCACCCAGCTCTCCATCGACTGCTTCGAGTACTACGAGTCTCTCTGCACCAGCCATCGCCGCATGATGAAGATCACCGAGGGCAAGCAGACCGAGGGCAAGCGCATCAACCGTCACTGCAAGCATAAGACCGACGTGGCCGCCGGCGACTTCTATGAGGAGTACGATATAGACCGTCCCGGTATCCTTATACATGAGAGCAATAAAAACTATCTCAACAACGCCCTCAACGGATTCTATTACACCATCGACAGCCTGCTTATCTACGACTACGACGTGCCTAACCTCGTACTCAACGAGCGTCTGCGTTGGGACGTTACCTCCCTGCTGCCTGAGATGATGACCAATGGTTTCCGCCTGATGACCGACAATGAGTGGCATGTCTTCCCTCCCGGCTACTTTGAGAATCTTAAGACGGGCAAGGAGTCACGCGTACGCTACCTGCCCTACTGGTCAAGCACAGTGGATAACTATCAGGGCGATGAAATCAATGTCAATGGTCAGTATGACATGATTCTGCGTCTGCCGCCCGTTCCGTACTACGGCACGTGGGAGCTCCGTATAGCCAAGCCTACATACCCCACCTTTGGTATGGCACAGATTTATCTTGGCACCAATCCTGAGAACCTGCAGCCCATCGGCCTGCCCGTTGACCTGCGTCTTAATTACACCCTGCCCGTTATCGGCTACGAGACCGACACCGAAGACTGGGATGCCAACTACGAGAACGACCGCGTAATGCGTCTCCACGGCTACATGAAGGCTCCCTATCACGATGGTATCAAGCGTGGCGGCGGTACAGCCATCACCGAGTCCATGCGCTGCACCAAGACCTATGCCGGCTACGAGCGTATCCGCCGTATCGTAACTCAGGGCACCTTTGGTCCTGACGAGGTTTGGTACATCCGCATCAAGTCTGTGCTTGAGAGTACTGCCACCATGTTCCTCTGGGACTACATGGAGTGGGTTCCCAAGTGGGTTTATGCAGGCACTGAGATGGAGGATATCTGGTAAAAAAGCATAGACTTCCTCGCGCGTACCTTATATTATATAATATAATGGGAGACAGCGGTACAACCGCTGTCTCCCAATAAAAATATAAGTAAGAACTTTATTGTTAACCTATTTATTAACTTAAACTTTATTTTGCGTATGAAAAAGTTATACCTTTTCATTGCAGCGGTGTTTGCAATGCTTTGCACCGTGAGCGTTAGTGCGCAGAAGTACAGCCTTGAGACCGAGGCCACCGAAGGCCCTCAGCCAGGCGTTACTTATGCCATTATGAACGCAGAAACCAGTATGTTCATTTCCTGCAAGTACGGCACCAGCGGTGGTCTGCTTGAGATTATGGACGACGAGGATGTCCTCTGGCAGATTGAAGCCACAGGAGAGAAGACCGAGGCCGGCTACGACCTTTGGTATCTTAAGTCAGTAGGTCAGAACCTCTACGTACAGGAGGTTGACCTTGAAGGTCATCCTGGCCTTGACGGCTATGATGTTTACAACTACAATGGCTTCAACTGGGAGCTTACCGACGACAAGAGCAAGGCTGCCAAGATCGTCATCGCTAAGGGAACCCCCGGCGAGGACGTGATTGAAGGCGAGGCTTGGCGTACCAATGGTCCTTCCACTGGTTTCGTTATCAGCCGTCAGAATCTTCCCATCTGGACTTCCGGCGACGGTATTGAGAGCCCCAAGATGATGAAAATCTCTTATCAGGGTGCCAACGTAGCTTGGGAGCCCTACAACGACGGCTGTGTATCATGGCAGTTCTGGACAGTTAAGAAGCTCTCTGCTCAGGAAGAGCTCGAGCAGCTTATCGACAACTATAGCAAGACTGAGTTCGTTGCCGGCAATGACCCCGGTTTCTACCGTTCTTCTGTTGTTGAGGCCTACAACTCCTCGCTCGAGTCTGCAATGATGCTTGTTCTGCAGGCTGCCTCCGAGCAGGAGTATCAGGCTGCAGTTGACGACCTCCGTGCAAAGCGTGAGGCTGTTGAGGGTGCTTTGATTCCTCTTACCGAGGGCTACTACTTCATCATCAGCGGTTTCGATGATTTCCTTAACAATTTCGGTGTGGAGAAGGCTGTCTATGACAACACTTCCGCTAACCTGATTGCTTACAAGAACCTCGACGATAACGATGTAAACTTTGTATGGTACATCGCTCCCAACGCCAACAGCGATGCTGAGGAGAACGAGTTCTGGGTACAGAACTACGCTACCGGCAACTATGTTTATCACGGCACTCAGTGGTACTCATCCTCCACTCCGCTTACTCCGGATCCCTCTGAGCCTCAGAATATCCGTCAGTACACCAGCGGTAAGTGGTATTGGGGTAGCCGCACCTATCACAACACTTCCTACACCCCGTATGCAAGCTCTGCTCCTGTAGCAAGCGACAGCGAGGGTAACCTTACCTCTTGGGGCCAGTGGAGTGACGACTCTACCAAGAACACTCACTTCAACCTCTGGTATCTCCGCTCTGTTGACGATGAGAAGATGGCAGAGTTTGCTGACAAGAAGGCTCAGGTTGACCGCACACAGCAGGTTAACGACCTCGTTACCGAGGCTAAGGACCTCTATGCTAAGCTCTTTACCTACACTCCGGGCGAGGAAGACCTTATCACTGTAGCAGGCGGTAACGGTTCCATCGACGCTGCTACTCTTGAGACCAACGTTGAGGGCAACCAGATTGCTTTCTATCACTTCCGCGGCCAGGGCGTTGCCACTTCCGATGACTACAAGTTCCTCATCGATGGCGACGACGAGACCTATATGCAGGGTTCCGGCTATATCGAGATTGATATCAGCAAGACTCCTCAGCGCTATGTAACCTTCGAGTACTCTACCCGTTGCGCAAGCATGGAGAAGGGTAATGCCAACCAGCACAAGTGGGGTGTACAGGAGCGTCCTAACTTCATTCAGATCTATGTTGCTAAGGACACCGTTGACGGTGGTGACTGGACATTGGTAGGCAGCACCAGCCTTGGTGCCCTCAAGCAGTCTGAGCTCACTGAGCCCTTCGATCCCGTAAGCTACACCCTCGACCTTGGCGATACCTACGGATTCATCCGCTATGAGGTTATCTCCAACGCCAATGGCGGCAGCTACTTCACTCTCTCCGAGTTCCAGGTTCATCCTGCCTCTGTTGACGAGACTACCTCTCAGTACTACACCACTGAGGGCATGTCTGAGAAGGCTGATGTTCTCCTAGCCACAGCCAATGCTAAGATGGCTACTGCCGCTGAGGCTACCGAGGCTGACATTGCCGAACTGAAGGCTGCTATTGCCGACGTTCAGGAGCTCTATGCTGACACTGCAGCCCTTGCCGCTCTGGCAGCCGAGTGCGAGGTACTTGGTACTACCGCTATTGTAGGCGAAGAGATTGGCCAGGTTTCTAATCAGGATGTTGCCGACGCTCTCGCAACAGCAGCAGAAACTGCTAAGGCTATGATTTCTCCCTCCATCACTGTTGACGAGGTTAAGGCCCAGATGGCTGCCCTGCGCACCGCTAAGGAGAACTTCCTTGCTGCCCTCACCACCTTCGAGCCCAACACCTTCTACTATCTGCAGTCTCCCCAGTTGGGACAGAACCTCTATGCTTCTGCTCCTGACCGCAAGACAACCCTCCAGGTTGGTACCAATGACGGCAAGTACGATGAGTACTCCGCTGAGACCATGTGGATGTTTGTTCCCGCAGAGGGCGAAGGCACCTACTATGTTCAGAACGTAGCTACCGGTTTCTATCTCACCGAGGCTTCCACCGACGGCACAGAGGCAACCCTCTCCTACAAGCCTGTTGTTTATGAAATCAACTATACTGGCGACGGTGCTTACACCTTCGTTCCCACCAACGCTATGAACAAGGAGGGTCTGGCCATCGGTACTGATCCCACTGCCTCTGAGGCTGACTCCAAGGCAATCTTTACCGAGCCTAATTCTGCTGTTACTTCTTGGGTTATCCTGCCGCTCAGCGAGGATGTTGAGGCTATCTCCGCTACCGTCACTCCGGGCATCGGCGTACTGGCTCTGCCTTACAACCTCAGCGAGGAGTTCGTTGAACTCAACGAAGGTCTCACCCTCTACGGCATTAAGAATATGACCCAGGAGGAGAAGGAAGGCGAACTCGAGACCACTATCGAGCTTTACAAGAAGACTGAGGTAGCTGCCAACGAGGCCGTTATTTATCAGCTCACCGCTCCAACCGAAGAGGCTCAGCAGCTTACCATTCCTCTCCCCAGCACCCTCTCTTCAGCCAAGGAGGCAAGCAATGGTATCGTAGGTATGCTTTATGCACAGGCTGTCAAGGCCGGAGTTGCCCGCAGCAATGGCCAGGCATTTGAGGCTGTTACCGGTACTCCCACCATCGCAGCTCAGACTGGTGTCATCGACCCCGCTGCCTTCAAGGCCGAGGTTGCTGACGTTGAGACCGACATGACTCTTGTTATCACAGGCCTCAAGGCTATGAAGACCGCAGTCGCAGCTGATGTTGACGGCGACGGCAATGTCAACACCTCCGACGTAGTTGCCATCTACAACTTCATCATCGACGGCACCGGCGTGACCAAGGAGGCAGCCGACGTC